>JAULVY010000054.1:0-9066 GCA_032110825.1 Chitinophagaceae bacterium
ACTGCTTACTGGGAAAACGGTATCGCATCATTTGATATTCAACTACCC
This sequence comes from Chitinophagaceae bacterium, assembly GCA_032110825.1. Lineage (GTDB taxonomy): Bacteria > Bacteroidota > Bacteroidia > Chitinophagales > Chitinophagaceae > Pollutibacter. Next base: position 49 of record JAULVY010000054.1, read on the forward strand.
AAAATCAATCCCTGGCATTTTGACTTCGGGAATGGCTATATCATTTCCCAGAAATCTTTTTATTAAGCAAGGGCACCTAACCGGGCAAAAACTCTATATGCATTATGAAACACTTTTGCATCATCGCCTTTTATTTTTTCTTCACTTGTTGTTGCGCCATTATTTTTAACCCATAATTACGAATGGTCGTAACCAATTTTATCACATCTCGGCCTTTTGCGGTAAGAGAATATTCTGTCTTGGGGGGCACTACAGCATAAACTTTTCTGTTGATATAACCATCCTCTTCCAGCTCTCTTAGTTGTGTGGTCAACATTTTATCAGAAATGTGTGGGATATCTTTTCGCAATTCGCCGTATCGCATGGTAGCATCTTTGAGCCGCCATAAAATGGGCGCCTTCCATGTGCCCCCGATTTGTTCCATGACCAACTGAACAGGATTGTAATAAACCTTTCCCTTATAAATAAAATCCGGCATATGCTGAAACCATTGATTTAACTAATACTTTCCAAAATGTGTGTATCGCACAATTAGGTTATACTGTTGGTAAATGTATATATACTTGGAACATTTGCAAAACAAAATTTTAACTATGAACAAGACAATCGCTATTTTATTCTTTATGCTCTTAGCGGCTGACAGCGCAATGGCACAAACAAAGAAAACCAACAAAACAGTACTGGAAGTAACCAGTTATGTTCACTTTCATGGCGCTCCGTCAAAAGGAAAAATTCTTATGGTTGCCAGTTCGCCAACCACCAGCAAACAAACAGGTTGGCCCATTGGATTCTGGGCAGCAGAATTAACTCATCCACTTCGTGTATTTCAGGAAGCCGGTTATGAGGTAGAATTGGCTTCAACCCAAGGGGGAAAGCTGGAAATGGATGGATACTCCAACCCAACGGATGCCAGTGGATATTCTGCGCATGATGTGATTACATTGGGGTACATGCAACAAAAATGGTTCAACGATATGCTGGCCAACACAGCAAAAATGACTGATATTGATCCCAACAAATATGTTGCCATCTTTCTTGTTGGCGGGCAGGGACCTATGTATACATTCAAGGGAAACAAAGATCTAGAAAAACTATTTACAACATTCTATGAGTCAGGCAAACCCAGCGTTGCTGTTTGTCATTCTGTTACACTGCTGTTGGAAGCCAGGAAATCAAATGGCGAGCTGCTGGTAAAAGGCAAAACCTGGACTGGATTTGCAAATGCCGAAGAGGACTTTGCCGATAAAGCTGTCGGCATGAAAATTCAGCCATACAGAATTGAAGATGAAGCCAGAAAAATCGCGGGAACAACCTTTAAAGTAGCAGGAGCCTTTAGTTCCTATGCGATACAGGACGGAAATCTCATTACTGGTCAGCAACAAAACTCCGGAGCAGCTGCGGCAGAACTGCTGGTCAAATCATTGAATAAATAATGGGTACAAGTAAAAAATATATTGGATTATTAGCGGCCATGCTTCTCTTAAGAAGCATGGCTTTTGCACAAATACCTGTAGAGATTCTTGCCGGGGACAACAAAGCCGTTCTTGATATCATGTTCTTCAAGTATTTCAAAAACAAAACCAAATCCAATTCTAAATTTTTGTTTTTCAATCGAAACAGAGCTTCTGTTGACTACAAAATGACGTCATCTACCAACCTTCCGCAATTTGGATTCACAGAAGCAATTTCATATAACCATGAGAAATTGCTTGGATTTGCACCGGTAATCGTCGGACAAATACTAGGTTCCGGATTCCATACCAAAGCCGGAATCCAGTTTGCGAAAATTCGAAAAGATATCACCTTGTTTGCATGGCTGGTTAGCGAAACAAAACGTCAACCCACATTAGATTTGTTTTTTCTGGGAAGGTATACGCCGAAATTATCAGATAAAATAAATCTATTCAGCCAACTTGAACTTGTAAACGCCATTCCGTCGAATAACCAGAAAAGCTTCTCTTTCACACAAAGAATTCGTCTGGGTCTGAAAATCAGCGAGCTTCAGTTTGGACTTGCATCAGACTTTTCGGAAATTGGAAGAAGAAATTTTGCTCGCACAAGCAATATAGGCGCTTTTATACGATATGAATATTAATTTGAGTAAAAACAGAATAGAGGCGTTTAGTGATGGTGTTATTGCCATTATTATCACAATCATGGTTCTCGAACTAAAAATTCCTGCATTGGCTGAAAGCGCGAGCCAGGATGAAATAAGAGGTGCACTTTTGTCGCTTTTGCCAAAAATCTTGTCCTACCTTTTGAGTTTTATAGTAGTGGCCATCCTTTGGATCAATCACCACTCACTTTTTGATAAGCTGCCGCATTCTACTTCATCATTGGTATGGTACAATGCATTTCTCTTGTTTGTGATGTCGCTGATTCCTCTTCCTACGGCATTTCTTGCCGAGCACTTTTTAAATACTCAGGCTGTTATATTTTATGGTCTAATCATGTTCTTAAATTCATTTGCATTCTTCTTATTGCGCAGGCACGTAGAGGTTGGACTCAAGCTAATGCCGTTCAATAAAACAATTCAAGCAAGTAATGTGATTTCAATGTGCCTGTACGCGCTTTCTATCCCGCTGGCATTCGTGTCTGTTTATCTGTCATACCTTATTTTTATAGGGATTCCCATTTGGTATTTTATTCCTGATAAATTTCATAAATAAAAAATTACTTCTATGGATATAGCAATAATCGGTACGGGCAATGTGGGCGGGGCTCTTGCAACTAAATGGGCATTGAAGGGCCACAACATTCATCTGGGTGTAAATAATGTATCTCAATTCAAGGGAAGAGATCTTATAAAAAATTCCAACACTTCGGTGTCATCGATTAGTGAGGCTGTCGGAAAATCAGAAACGATTCTGATTGCTACGCCGCCTACTGCCATTTTTGATATCATACCGCATCTTCAACATGTTTCTGGAAAAGTAATCATTGATGCTACGAATTCAGTTCGCCAGACTCCAGAACCATACAAAACGGTCTATGAATTTTTAGCAGACAAGACCAATGCAGAAATTGTAAAGTGTTTCAACACTACCGGATATGAAAACATAGTAAACCCGGTATATAATGATCTGCGAATTGATATGTTCATGGCTGGTGACAGCGAAAAAGCAAAGGCCGTTGCCTTGCAGTTAGCTTTGGATGCGGGTTTTGGTTCCTGTATAGATTTCGGCAGGGCTGACAAAGTTGAGCTCCTCGAAAAATTTGCCTTGTCATGGATAAACCTTGCCATTATGCAAGGACATGGGCGCAATATAGCTTTTCAACTACTGAGAAGATAGATCAGGGGGCTTTAAAAGCAGCTCTAGGCATACAAAACAAACACTACCCCGGCAGATATTCAATCTATTCGGCGTTGCTTTGTTGGTGCACACTACATACCCCCTCTTAGTAAGTGATAGGAAAGCTCTCGCACGACGTAGTCCATTGTTTTTATTTCAATAATTACAACCCCTACTATTCTTATTATTCGGATCCTGCAATTGAAACGACGCTCCTTGATGCACTTACATACTGCTGACGGATACTTCATTCTACGCATTTATGGTATCAGCAGCATACTACCTGGCTTTGAATGAAATGAGCTTTATGCAGGAAGGTTAGTTTTTCACACAACGGACCGAGAATCCAAAAGCCTTGTTGGGAAAATAGCGAAATGCTTTCCCAAAATTATATCTCTGATAAAAAAGCCAGGCGAAGCTGACAGATTCAACAGGAGAAGCCCACCAAACCGCAAACAATTCTGCATAATTAAAAAAGCCATAGTCATACCTGTATCCTCCCGGTAATCCTCCAAAACCACTTTCATTCGTTCCATTCCCATGAAGAGCCCAACCTCGGGCGCTCTTCATTTTTTTCCCTGCCATTTCATTTCCGCCCAAATGATTGGTTAGTTGTTTCCATTCCACATCGCTGGGAATGTGCCAACCTGCGGGAGCTAATCCACGTGCATCATTCACCGCATACCAATTGTATAGTTTGCCATAACGAATTTCGTTGGCGGGATCATTATTGTAATAGCACCATGCAGGCTTTTGTTCCTTTCCTGCTATTTCCCAATCTTCGGCGCTCTTGGCATGTGGAATGGAATCTCCATTCCGGAATTGGGAGACATTTAAATTCTGTGCCATCCAAACCTGGTTGCCAATTTTAACCTCCTTGATTTCATTGGCAAGAGGACTCACCACCTTTGAAATCAGATTGGTTTTTTCAGCCATGCCGGGTTGAAAGGAAAACAATCCCCCCAAAAAAACAATGACAATAGTAATTGGTATTTTTTTCTTTATCGGCATGGTGGGGTAAAACAGTCAAATGGTCAGTCACAATTTTAATGCCAAAACTAAAAATCTATACAACATATGCTACAATAAATTGGTTGGGTTTGTGGTCTGAAAGTCGGGTTTAAATTGATTGTAACAACTGACGTTTATTACAACAAAACCTTCCGAGGCAAAACAGGAACTACATGAATCAAAACCAGGCAAGGTAACCTGCTACTTGCAAAAAAGCGACCCTGGCGGTCAGATTAAGTATTAACTACTTCATATAAACCCTGCCCATCTATTTCACCTTAAGCCATTGGTGAAGAAAATAGAGCGGTATATTTTGCATCCAGTCCTGCGTTTTAAATCCGGCAAGTGAGGTTCTTATACAAAGATTTGGTTGATACTTATCATAATAACTTCTAAGGCTCCTCGACTTCAGGTTTTCTGCAGATTTTACCTCAATCGGAACAACCTGATTTTCTCGTTGAATCAAAAAATCAATCTCGGTTTGTGAGTTGTCGGGCGCCCAATAATACGGTCGGTAGCCCCGAACAATCAATTGCTGCAAAACAAATTGCTCAGAAATAGCGCCTTTAAACTCTTTAAATAATTCATGGCCACTTAATATGATTTCGGCACTCAAATCACCAAGTGCGCACATCAAACCAATATCATTCATGTATATTTTAAAATCAGCCCAGTCGGCATACGCATTGATTGGAAGACCCGGTTTCTTAACGCGTATGACTTTATGAATTAACCCGGCATCTTTTAACCATTCAATAGCCAATTCAAATTCTTTTGCTCTTGAACCCTTTCTCAAAATGCTATATATAAATTTTGAGTTTTCTTTTGCCAATTGTCCTAAAATAGATTGCCAAACCAACCGAATCCTGGGCAGTTGAGCTACCGGTGCGTGTTTCGAAAAATCATTTTCATAGGCAATTAATATATTGTTTTGAATCTGTCGAACATGATGGTAATCAAAATCTTTTATGAATGCACTTACTGCTTCAGGCATTCCGCCAACAAAATAATATTGTTTCAGCAACTCAATCAATTGATCATTGAAATTTTCTACCATGGCGGTATCGCCCGATTCAATCGCTTTTAATAATTGAGCCTGACCCATAGCTTCAAGAAATTCATGAAAATCCAGCGGGTAAACTGTCAGAAAATCAACTTTGCCAACGGGAAACGATGCGCCTCCATGGATAGCAACTCCGAGTAAAGAGCCGGCAGCAAAAATGTTATACGATGGGCTGTTCTCCTGAAAATATTTTAGTGCGGTGATGGCTTCCGGACAGGCCTGTATTTCATCCAGGACAATCAACGATTTATCCGGATCAATTGCAAACCCCGCTATGATGCCCAAGGAAGAAATTATTTTCTCTGTATCAATACCCGATTTGAAAATAGCATGCAGCGCCTTATTCGTTTCAAAATTGAAATAGACTGTTTGCGGGTATTCGTTTTTGCCAAATTCGCGCATGAGCCAGGTTTTTCCTACTTGTCTTGCGCCCTGGATGATCAATGGCTTTTTGCCGGGGTTATTCTTCCATTCCAATAATTGATTATAGGCAACCCTTTTCATAGTTAATGTCAAATAAGTCGCAATTTATGTAAAATATTACACTTTTAAGCACATAAAAACGTATTATGATGCGTTTTTATAGACTTATGTAGGTTTTTGATTTGTTGGCGAATTGCTTACCTCGTCCGAAAACCAAAACCCCCAACAACTATGTCGGGGGTTTCGTGGTGTGTCAGGGTCTTACCTCTGCTTTTGCAACAGATATGGACATACCGGGAGAGCGGCTGAAAAGGCGGTATGGGGGGAAACAGGAAAATGAGTAAGGGAGAGTCTTGGGGAGCGATTGAAGTGCAATCAGGGAGTGTTTGAAAATAATAGGGAGCTGTATTGTACAGATGAAAATTATAAATTAACCTGGTAACTTGTACTGCGCCCTCCGGCTTTGCCCGCAAGAATAAACGCACCTGATGCTAACAGTTGTTGCATGTCCCTTGTAGCTGTGGCCTTGGATGTTTTAGTTAGACCCATATATTTTCTTGCGTTCATCCCCCCTTCAAAACCTTTTGTTCCTTCTGCCAGCATTCGCCTGATAACGGTTAACTGGCGATCGTTCAGTTTGTCTTTAAAACGATCAAAAAACTTGGTCTTCTTCAATGTAAATTGAATTTGTTCTTCCGCTTCGGTTTGTGCATCCAATGATGTTTTAATGAAATACTCCATCCACGGTGTAACTTCATTTGATTGCTGTGCTTTTTCAAGAGAATGGTAGTATAGCTTCTTATTGACCCCTATTGTTCTTGATAGGCTTAGCAGCACAGGTCTTCCAATCGTTTGAGACAACGCTTTTTCTGCAATGGCCCGGCCAATCCTTCCATTCCCGTCTTCAAAAGGATGTATGGTTTCAAAATACAAATGTGCGATGGCAGAACGTACGGGGGCTTTTTTAATTTCAAGTTTACCACCCGGAGCAGTATCATTGAACCATTGAATAAACTTTTTCATTTCTTCGGGCACTCTCGACGAAGGTGGTGCTTCATAATGCACCTTCTCTTTTCCCAATGCCCCAGAAATTACCTGCATAGGCTCTTCATGGGAACGCCACTGACCAACGACCACCCTTTTGTTTTCGCCCAACAACATCCTGTGCCATTCAAATAGTTTCTCTTTTGTCAATACTTGTTTGAATGTATTACGGACATCAATCATCAACTCCCCTAATCCAACGGCAGATTTGTCTTTGATGTTTTCTGTATCGCAAAGCAGCCCCTGGTTTTTCCTGATGGAAGAAAGGACATCTTTTCTGCTGGGGTATTCCCCTTCTATTTCCGAGGTTTTGATGGCTTCTGCCAATATGATTTCAACAATAACGTCTTGCTTTGTTTCCTCGGGCAGGCCTTCCAAAATACCGGATACTCTCCCCGCCTTCTCCGAGAAGATCAGTAGCTCATCCTGCACTGCTTCGAGGGAGAATTTGAACTGCAGCCAGTCATTTTGTTGCCAGTTGTATTTTGCCATGAGCCGATTATAGTGCTTATTCGGCTCAAATATAATCAAAATAATGAGCCGAATAAGCCGGCTATTCGACTCACCCTTGTCCAAAAATCAATATTATTTAAGTTCAAGTAATAAGTGCAATTAATGGATTGTTTACAAGGCTTTCAACAGGCCTGGCTTTTCAAAAAACGTATCAGGCTTTATTAAAAACACAAATACGCGTTTCTCAAAGAGGTCAAAGAGGATTCTATTTTCCACAAACTCAAGGGTTTTCAGGTGCCTTGGAGACCTTTCTTAAAGAGAATTTAAAGAAACAGGCACTTTTGGGTATTTATGGGTATTTGTCGATTTTTGGGCATTTTTGGGTAACAATATGGGTATGAACATAAAAAGCCTCCATATAACCCATGAAATACTCTCCCTGATCGCTGAAATAGACGAGTTCAAGGGAGCATGGCGAGCATTGGGGCAATTAGCTCCGGAACAGCTATCCTCACTCAAGAAGGTCGCTACGATTGAGAGCATCGGCTCTTCTACCCGTATTGAAGGAAGCAAGCTGACTGATAAGGAAGTAGAGGTTTTGCTTTCCAACCTCGAGATACAAAAGTTCGAGACGCGGGATGAACAGGAGGTCGCCGGATACTCCTCTGTGATGAATTTAATCTTCCAGAGCTATGCCGATATTCCCCTTTCGGAAAACTATATCCGGCAACTCCACTCCGTCCTTCTGCAACACGCTGAAAAAGATTATTGGCATAGGGGCAATTATAAGAAGTCGCCTAAGCATGTGGAGGCTTTCGATGCCCGGGGCAAAAGTCTTGGTGTCCTCTTTGAAACAGCAAGCCCTTTTGAAACCCCCATACGGATGCGAGATCTTGTGGAATGGGCGGGGCAAGCATATGCAGACAAGAAAATTCATCCGCTGCTTATAACAGCAATCGTTGTTGTCGAATTTTTGGCGATACATCCTTTTCAGGATGGTAACGGCAGATTATCGCGCGTACTGACGACCTACCTTCTTTTAAGAGAGGGTTATCATTATGTGCAGTACAGCTCTCTTGAAGCGGTAGTCGAGCAAAGTAAAGAGGGTTATTATTTAGCCTTACGCCAAACTCAGGGAACATTGAAAAATGAAACCCCTGATTGGCAACCGTGGGTCTTGTTTTTCCTTCGCGCATTGCGGCATCAGAAAAAAAGACTGGAAGCGAAAGTCGAGCAAGAGAATCTTTTGCTTATGCAGCTTCCCGATCTGTCTTTAAAAATTCTGCGACTGGTGAAGTCAAGAGGAAAGGCAACGATCAGTGATATCGTCACCGCAACAAATGCCAATCGGAACACAATCAAGAAGCATTTGGAAACACTGGTTGAGACAAGTCGGCTCCGAAAGAACGGGGTCGGGAAAGGGACTTGGTATAGCACGTGAATTTAGTTGTCTGAACTATTCCTTTTGTTGTGGAGCAAGTCTTGAAATGCGGATGGACATTCATTTTTAAAACTACCCCCCTTTTCAAAATCCACGCCCCCAACAACTATGTCGGGGGTTTCGTGGTGTGGGCCGGCCCCGACTAGTCGGGGGAGCCGGCGTCAATCAACATCGATTGAATGCGTTGCTCTCAAAATTTCTTTCAACTTCGCCAATGCACTCTGATCCTGTTGTAAGCGCTTCAAATACACCTTTGATTTAGCTTTCTTCAAATGTTTCTCCACCTTTAA
>JAULVY010000055.1:0-2737 GCA_032110825.1 Chitinophagaceae bacterium
TTTTCATCGTATCCTTTGATATCCAAAACTGCGGTTTGTGCAAATACCTGTTGTTTACTTTTTGAAATAGTCGTTGGTGTTATACCATGCGCTTCATTGTATTCGATTTGTTTGGCTCTTCTTCTTTGGGTTTCATCCATGGTTTTTTGCATACTTCCGGTAATGGTGTCTGCATAAAAAATAACTCGACCATCAACATTTCGGGCAGCACGTCCTGCAGTTTGTGTTAATGATTTTTCGTTTCGCAGATAACCCTCTTTATCTGCATCCAAGATGGCTACTAGGGATACTTCGGGGAGATCCAATCCCTCTCGGAGTAAATTAACACCTACCAATACATCGATTTCTCCCAGACGAAGTTGACGCAGAATTTCTACTCGGTCCAATGTATCCACTTCACTATGAATGTATTTGGATTTAATATTAATGCGTTGAAGGTATTTATTCATTTCCTCTGCCATTCTTTTGGTGAGGGTAGTTACCAGCACCCGATCTCCTTTTTTTACGGTCTTGTCAATTTCTTCCAGCAAATCATCCACTTGGTTTATGCTGGGTCGCACTTCAATGGGTGGATCCAATAAACCTGTTGGTCGAACAACTTGTTCTACCACCACACCTTCTGTTTTTTGCAATTCGTATTCCCCGGGAGTTGCAGAAACAAAAATGACTTGATTGATTTGATTTTCGAACTCATTAAAATTCAGCGGTCGATTGTCTAGTGCAGCAGGGAGCCGGAATCCATAATCAACCAGAACCAGTTTTCTGCTTCTATCCCCACCATACATTCCACTTACTTGCGGAATGGTTTGATGACTCTCATCGATAACGCATAAAAAATCCTTGGGAAAATAATCCAGCAAGCAAAACGGTCTTGTTCCTGGTGTTCTACGGTCAAAAAATCGGGAATAGTTTTCGATGCCATTGCAATATCCCAGTTCTTTGATCATTTCAATATCAAAGTTTACCCGCTCCGATAAGCGTTGTGCTTCTATAAATTTTCCAGATGCTTTGAAATAGGTTACTTGTTTTGACAACTCATCCAGGATTTCTGAAATGACTTCGTTGATGATTTCTTTAGGTGCGAGGTAAAGATTGGCAGGGAATATGGCTGCAGTTTCTACACTGGATATTCGTTTGCCACTTGAAATTTCCAATGTATCGATGGTTTCTATTTCATCACCAAAAAAATGGATTCGGTAGCCGAAGTCGACATACGGAAGATTGATATCCACTGTATCTCCTTTTACTCGAAAGCTGCCTCTTTTGAAATCCAGTTGGGTTCTGTGATAAAGGGAATTGACAAGTGCATGGAGAAATCCTTGTCGGCTTATGATTTGTCCCTTGTGAATACGAATGATTCCATTTTCAAATTCGGTAGGATTTCCCATACCATAAATACAGCTAACGGATGCAACCACAATGATATCTCTTCTTCCGCTCAGCAATTCTGATGTAGCTTGTAAGCGAAGTTTATCAAGTTCCTCGTTGATGGCCAGATCTTTTTCAATGTAGGTATCGCTTACCGGGAGATAAGCTTCTGGTTGATAATAATCGTAATAGGAAACAAAGTATCCTACTGCATTATCCGGAAAAAATTGTTTGAATTCACCATAGAGTTGTGCAACAAGAGTTTTATTATGGGTAAGTACCAAGGTAGGTTTTTGAACCTGTTGGATGACGTTTGCGATGGTGAAGGTTTTTCCGGAACCTGTTACACCCAGAAGGGTTTGGTATTGTTCACCTGTTTGAATGCCTTCTACCAATTGCCGAATAGCTTCAGGCTGATCGCCTGCGGGGAGATAGGGAGATTGAAGTTGAAACGGCATCTCCCAAAATTACGTTCTAATTCTCACTTGAATTTAGGAGGATGGGTATCGTCAAATGAAGTTTGATCTTGAAAAAATATTCCAAGTGCCAATAATGATTCTTCTTGAAAAAGATTAGATAAAAAAGTGATGCTGTTGGGAACCCCTTGATTGGTCAATCCTATAGGCATGGATAATGCAGGGTGTCCGGTAAGGTTGGTTATAGCCATTTGTCTTCCGGCAAAGCTGGGTGTTATTACCACATCGTAGGGCATCATAGCTTCATTCATTTTTTGCATCAGAAGGCTTCGGTGTCTGTTGGCATTGATGTAGGCAACAGCGGGCATGGTTCTGGATACTCTGAAGTAATTGGGCCAATCGAATCGAGTTTGTCTGGTCATGAGATCGTCTAAATCGGTTCTGGTGAATTCATCAAAAGCTGCTGCAGACTCTGCGCCAATAACCATACCAATGATATCGAATTTATATACCTCTGAATCGGGCAGTTGCATGGGTTTAACTTCGATACCTTGTGCTTGTAAGGTTTTGATTACATTCCATTCTTGAGCATTGGAGTCTAATCGGTCAAAATGATTTTTGGCGTATGCAATCTTTAGTGATTTTACATCGGTATTTGTTGAGTAATTGAATGCAGCTTCAACAGCGCTGCCGTCATTTCCATCGGTTCCGTGAATGAAAGCAAAGACAGTAGCTGCGTCTTCTGCTGAGCGGCAAATGGGACCGATTTTGTCTAAGCTCCAACTCAGCGTCATAGCTCCGGTTCTGCTTACGCTTCCAAAGGTTGGACGTAGGCCCGTTGCGCCGCAGGTATGGCTTGGTGAAATGATTGACCCATGTGTTTCTGTACCGATAGCAAATGGGATTAAACCGGCAACAGTGGCTGATGCGGATCCTGCTGATGAACCGCTTGA
>JAULVY010000056.1:0-3548 GCA_032110825.1 Chitinophagaceae bacterium
GCTTCTGGCCCCTGTTGCGATTACGATATATTTCCCTTCAACGATTTGTTTTTTACCATCGGCGGCAGTCACCTCAATTTTTCCTTTTCCTGCAATCTTGCCGTATCCCATGATCACATCGATCTTGCTCTTCTTCATCAAGAACTGAACGCCTTTACTCATTTTATCGGCAACACCGCGACTGCGTTTTACAACGGCTCCAAAATCATGTTCAACGCCGGAACTTTTGATTCCGTAATCGGCACTATGTTTCAGATACTCATAAACCTGTGCACTTTTGAGCAGGGCTTTGGTTGGGATACAACCCCAGTTAAGACAAACACCACCTAAACTTTCTTTTTCGATGATTGCCACTTTTAAACCAAGCTGAGAAGCCCGAATTGCAGCCGGATAACCACCGGGACCGCTACCCAAAACAAGAACGTCGTATGCCATGATTCAGTTTTTAATGATTGGGTGCAAAATTAAGGTATCCTTGCCAATTCAGGTTTCAATTGAGATGTGGTTTTATAAGTAAATTTGAATCGTAATGAAAAGAACCGAATCCCTTTTCAAGTTGATTTCAGTGATGGTGCTTCTCCTCCTTTTGTCCTGTGCCAAAGACAGTGGAACAGATGGAAGCGGAAACAATCCCTGGGACCCCAATGCCATGCATGGCGTTTGGATTACGACTACTGCCAGTCCCGTATTGGACACCAAAACAGGCATTGAAGCTGCGGTTGATGCCTGCAAAAAAGCTGGACTCAATACTATTTTTGTTGTTGTATACAATAGCGCCCGGACCATTTACCCCAGTGATGTGATGGGAAGGATTATTGGTATAAAGCAAATGGAACGGTTTGCAGGCAGGGATCCGCTTAAAGAATTGATCGATGCTGCCAAAGCCAAAGGGATCAAAGTACATGCCTGGTTTGAGTATGGATTTGCGGCTTCCTTTGGTTTACAGGGCGGGCCAATTATTGCAGCCAAGCCTAACTGGAAGGCCATAGATCAATCGGGGAAATTGGTTTCTAAAAATGGATTTGATTGGCTGAACGCATTTGATCCGGAAGTGCAGCAGTTTATGTTGGATTTATTTAAGGAAGTCGTTTCCAAGTATGCCGTGGATGGAGTGCAGGGAGACGATCGGTTACCGGCACTGCCATCAACAGGAGGATACGATCCTTATACTGTCGCACTGTATAAACAAGAAAACAACGGAGCTGAACCACCGGTAGATTATAGAGATGCCAATTGGGTTGCGTGGCGGGTAAAAAAATTGAATGGGTTCATGAAGCGACTGTATACGGAGATCAAAGCGCTTAAACCTTCGGTGCAAGTCACCATGGCTCCTAGTCCCTACCCTTTTGGCAAAGATGAATATTTGCAGGATTGGCCCACATGGGTGGATAGTTCTTGGGTGGATGCTGTGATACCGCAATGTTATCGATACGACATCGCAGCATATACGGCATTGGTAAGTCAGCAGCGTGTGTTTTATCGGAATGATAAAATTCCGCTTTATCCGGGAGTATTGCTGAAAATTGCAAACTATACAACAACACCTGGTTTATTAACATCAATGATTCAGGCAAACAGAAATGCCACCTTTAAAGGGGAAGTGTTTTTCTTTTATGAAGGGCTAGCTGAGCGATCAACTTGGTTCGCAGATCAGTATCAGACCATTGAATAATTGCAATCAATCATTTAATTCAGCAAACAAGGTTTTAAAACATTCTGCAGTAGAAAACTTTTCTTCAGTTTTTGTCCCGTTCATATAACCCAAGAAATTCTCTGCGCTGGTCCATACGGTTTGAATAAAGCCCCTGTAATGCGCAGCTGTTTTTTTATCGACTGATTTTTTAAACGCTTTGTAATCGGTCACCTGTTGCTTTGCCACATCGGCCTTGCGCCAAGGGCACATCATCACATCGTATCCTTTTTGCGCAAATGTTTCAGCTGTTTTGGGAGCTGATTCATAATGCCAGTCGTTGATCACTACATTGCGGTTGATCATGTCAATAGAACGATGGGTATCATTTGTACTTCCTTCCCACATACCCAATTTGGTTGCTTCTCCATCGATCATCCGATCTCCCCAGATCCAAAGTCGGCCTTTACGCGAAGCCACATGATCGTTGATTTTATTTACTTCATCTGCAAACAATTTAGATCGATCCAATCCCGCGCAGCGCGTGCATCCCGCCATACCGATATAAAACACTTCGTCCATTCCGGCATGGAAATGCTTGGTTTCACAAGCTTCCATGATTTCATCAACCAAATCAAAAACGATGGAATGAACTTCGGGGTTCAGTGGACAATAACTTTTGCAATACAAACCATCGGCATTTGGCCACTTGTAAGTTTCTGGCATTTGAATCCAAGGCGTTTCATCAAACTGAGGATACACGCGGAGCAAGGAACTTAGATTGGTGGACCACGATTGGTGACCAAATAAGTTTACTTGGGGCACAAGGGTGATTTTGTGTTTTTTGCAAACATCTACAATGCGTTTCATTTCATCTCGACTAAGTGCTACCAGTTGTGTTGTATCGTTTGTTCTTTTAGCTGTATTGACTAATTCAGGATGTGATGTGTAGCGATAGTTGTAATCCACACGCATAATCAACACATTCACTTTTCTTGGGGCCAATTCCGTTTCAATAAAATTGATAAAGAAATCGAGTCCACTGTAGGAAGGAGCTGCAATACAAAAACCTCGTACCTCTTTCGGAAGCTTGGGCGGAGCTGCCTGTGAGGGACTGAATATAGATAATGATACCAGCAGGAGTAAGGCGATAAGATTTCGCATGTAAAAACTTTTCTTTAAGGTAGTTTTTTCCTTCCATTAATGACTAAATTGATGGTGAAAATTGCGCACATGAAATTCTTCTCGCTTTCTTTGCTACTGCTCCTTTGTCTTACAGCTTTTTCTCAATCGTATACCATCCGTGTTAATTTGATTGGGTACAGCCCCGACTATCCCAAAAAAGCATTGATACTTGCTAAAGGGCCTGTGAATGAAACGATTTTTCTTTTTCATTCGAATGGAAATAAGATCAAGGAGTTTGCAATCAAGCCTTCGAGCAAGAGCCCTTGGCCTCCTTTTTCATATTACTATGAATTGGATTTTACAGATATCAAAACTCCAGGAAATTATCTAGTTGCCAATGAGAATAAATCCATTCAATCAGAAACCTTTCAGATCGGAAATTATCCGGCACTGCAAGAAGAAGTCATTCGCTTCATGCAAACTCAACGTTGCGGATACAATCCGCATACCAACGAAGTTTGCCACACACTCGACGGAAAAAGTTTTTACGGTGATCGTCCCGATTCATCATACGTTGACGCACGAGGCGGTTGGCACGACGCCGGTGATCAGCTGAAGTATTTGATTACCGGAAGCAATGCAACAGCACGCATGATGATGTCCTACGAATGGAATGCGAAAGCATTTGGAGATAAAGTAAATGAATGGGGACAACCCATTCCAAATGGAATTGCAGATGTATTGGATGAAGCGAAATGGGGATTGGACTGGATACATCGTTTGCATCCAACAA
>JAULVY010000057.1:0-6164 GCA_032110825.1 Chitinophagaceae bacterium
TCTGTCGATGGCACCTCTGAGATGCAGATTCCATTTGTTTTTTAGCGATGTTCTCAGGCTTGCTGTATACAATCGGGTATTTACAAATCCTGTAGTGCCTCGGAGAGGTTGACCATCTACATCGGTGCCTTGAGCTCCGATAAAAAAAGAAGTTCGTGATCGGTTGATTTGAGCAGAGATGCTTTTTTGGGATAATCCAAATGAACCTCGCTTGTATTCACTTTGAATCTGATTTATTTTCTCATCCTCAATTGCTTTCTGCGTGATGATGTGAATGACGCCACCCACTGCATCCGGACCATAGATTGAAGCAGCAGCGCCTTTGATAATTTCAATACGCTGAATTTCTTCTTTCAATACTGGGATATAGCTGTTGAAATGTCCCGTTAGGGGTTCATTCATTCGGATACCATCAATCAATACCAGTACCTGTTGGAATGTGCTTCCGCGTAAAACAAAATCAGCTTGCGCACCTGCCGGCCCCCTCATTTGAACTTCAATGCCTGGCACGAAGCGAAGGATTTCATCCAATGAATTTCCTGGTATTTTTTGAATTTCTTGTTTGTTCAGTAGGATGATATTTCTGCCTGTTTCGCGGATGCGTTTTTGTTGGTATGAATCGGTGATAAGAACCGGACTGAGTTCAAGTGATTGGCTATATGCGATTACTGTTGAAGCCAGCAGAATGAGAAAAGTCAAGAGTTTTTTCATCGATGATTTCTTCGAAAGTATTCTGAAGTATTTTTTGATTTCCGCGCAAGTTAGTAACAAGATTGCTTAAACCTATCGTTGTGTTTAATCAATAAAAAAGCCGCCCCTGGGGCGGCTCTCTTTAATAAGGGCGGATTGCGTTATTTGTCTTTTCTTTTTCCTTCGCTTTTTCCACGAGCATCTTGCTTTTTTCTTTTTTCACCATCCATTCTTTTTTCAGCACGCTCTCTTGGTTCAGTTGGCGTTGTACCTGAAAGATCTTGTTTCAATGCAGATCTGTCATTAGCATTTGCTAAAGCTTTAGCATTTGCCTTACCCTGAGCTGTCTCAGCACCATGCTTACGTGCTTCCAAATTATGATCGGCATGCGCAGTTTTTCTGTCAGCATTTCTTAAATGAACTTCAGCTTTTCTAGCTTGACCTGCA
This sequence comes from Chitinophagaceae bacterium, assembly GCA_032110825.1. Classification (GTDB taxonomy): domain Bacteria; phylum Bacteroidota; class Bacteroidia; order Chitinophagales; family Chitinophagaceae; genus Pollutibacter. The sequence continues at coordinate 1,138 of JAULVY010000057.1, forward strand.
TTTGCTGGGGCTGTAGTTGGGCGTCCGCTTTGAGCTGATACGGAAAGGGCACTCATCAATGCGATTCCTGCTACTAAAATTTTTGTCGTTTTCATGTGTTTCGTTTTATGAATTTTTAAAAAATTTACGTGTTTAGGGTTGGACTGACTGCGAATCTAAAGGTTTAATCAAAAATGAAATGTTAAGTTCGAAATCCCACATAAACTCCATCGCTCCTTGTTTCAATAGGGTAGGTGCGGATATTATAGCCCTCTCCCGTGACATTTCTTCCGGTTTTTATTGAAAATTTGAACCGATGCAATGGACAAACAGCATTTCCCTGCATGTCGATGTACCCCATCACCATCTTGGCGCCGGCATGGGGGCAAAGCGACTGAAAAGCATAAAGTTCATTTTGGAAATTTGCTACACATATGGTTTTATCTCCTACTTCTGCCTGAACCATATTGTATTTATCAAAGCCCAAGGAGTCTACTGATTCAGCTAAAAAATGCCATTTGTATTCTTTAGACATCCTCTTCGAATGATTGGTAACCTGTTTTATAAGGAAATCTTTTTCCGTAAAGATCACGGACCTGATTGAGCAGTGTAGATCTCAATTGTTCTATATCTCTTCTTTCGGTTGCAGAAATAAATACACACCTTGATCCGGTTTCATTGTCCCATCGTTTTTTCAATTCTACGAGAAGGGAATTTTTAACATCGGCTTCCAACCATTTATCAAAGTTGCGCTCTTCATAGAGGTCAATCTTATTAAAAACCGAAATCATCGGTTTATCTGCGCAACCCAATTCTGCCAGTGTAGTATTTACCACTTTCATTTGATCTTCATATTGCGGATGGGATACATCCACTACATGCACCAATACATCACATTCTTTCACTTCGTCCAACGTGCTTTTGAAACTTTCAATCAGGTGGTGGGGGAGTTTACGGATAAATCCAACGGTATCACTCAAAAGAAAAGGTGTGTTTTCGAAAACAATTTTTCTTGTGGTTGTATCTAAGGTGGCAAACAATTTATTTTCTGCCAATACATCGCTTTTGCTTAGTAGGTTCATGATGGTGGATTTTCCAACGTTGGTATAGCCCACCAGTGCAACACGAATGAATTCTCCTCTTTCTTTTCGTTGCGTAAACGATTGTTTTTCAATTTCTGCTAATCTTTTTTTCAGCAATGTAATTTTATCGCGCACGATTCGCCGGTCCGTTTCAATTTCCGATTCACCTGGTCCGCGTGTGCCAATACCACCACCCAAACGTTCAAGGTGTTTCCACATGCCTCGGAGTCGGGGTAAGATGTATTGGTATTGCGCCAATTCCACTTGAGCCTTAGCCTGAGCTGTTTTTGCTCTACGTGCAAAGATGTCGAGTATCAGATCGCTTCGATCGATGGTTTTGATGTTGACGGCTTTTTCGATGTTGGTGATTTGAGCACCCGATAACTCATCGTCGAAAATCAGCATGCGGATGTCCTTACCTGCTGCGTAGTTTTTGATCTCTTCTAATTTGCCTTTCCCGATATAGGTTTTGGAATCGGGGTGTTGTAATTTTTGGATGAAGGATTTAACGGCAACTGCTCCTGCTGTTGAGGCAAGGAAGGCAAGCTCATCCAAGTATTCATGAACCTGGTGTTCGGGTTGACCTTTAATCAATACTCCAACCAGCAGGGCTTTTTCTGATTCTTGAAATAATGGTATTTTGTCTAGCAAGTATTCAAATTATAATCCACTCAGGGTGATTCCAACTGAAAATGGTTTCACCGAAGGTCCTACGCCCTCTTTGAAAAAATCAGTGATCGTATAGCTTCCAAAAAAGCTGAAGTTTCCGTATCCTACTCTTGCTGTTGCTGATAAGCGAGTGGAGTTGAAGAAACGTTTGTCTTTTTCTTTGATGTAGTATCCTCCGGTTCCTGTAGCGTCTAAATCTACTTTGGATTTTACTTTTGCATCGACCAGTGTTCCTACTTTAATACCCAATGCAAATTTCCATCCGCTGTTCATATTATCGGGTTTGGATGAGTAGCGTAATTCTACTGGTGCTTCTAGGTATGCTGTTGTGATTTTATTTTTCTTGTATTTGGTGATGGTGTCTCGTGTGAACGTCACCCCGTTTCTGTTGTTTAGGTCAACTGACATTTTATCTAAAAAAATATTGTCGCTTCCAACACCGGGGCCAATAGCAACGCTCAAATTGGGATTGGTTTTAAATGGGAAATCGAAAAGAAAATATCCATTGAACGTGCGACTAAACCCTTTGGTGGTGATGTTATCGGGCTTATTCCAGCTGGCAAGTCCAAATTGAAGCATGAAATGATCAGAGGCTCTTTTGGAAAGATCCAGTTTGGAGTAGTCGGGTTTCACCTTGGGCGCTTTGGGCTCCACTACCTTTGCAGGTTTGGGTGTTTTAGCCTTTTTATCGGATTGTTTTTCTTGAGCAAACGCATTGATACTCAATACCAAAAGCAAGATTCCGCCGAACTTTTTCATGTATACAATTGAGGTTCAAAAGTAGGTCCATTGGCCTTAACAAAAGGTTAAGGTTGGGGGTGGCAAAGGTAGGACAGATTTGGGTTTTTCTGTTTGAATTCGAAGGCTCAATTCGGTTTTTTTCTTAAAAATGGGTAACTTATTGATCATTTGAAAACCTAGAACTGATTAGCTATGAAACCTATCTTGACCATTTTCATTCTAACGCTTTGTTTAGTTGGACATGCACAGATCAATCCCTTGTTAAATAAAGCAAAGGCCAAATTGGAAGAAAAGTTAGCGGGTAAAAAACAAGCACCGCCGGCCGAGGAAGATCCCAAAGCGAAAGCAGAACCTGCAGAAGAGGAAGAGAAGAAAGCAACGGATACTTCAAGTAGCTTGTCGGCTTACCGCACGTTTAATTTTGTGAGGGGTTCTAAAATTATTTTTGAAGATGCGTTTGAAGAAGATGTGATTGGCGATTATCCCAAGAGGTGGGTTTCAGATGCCGGTGGTGAGGTGGCGAAGTTTAATAAATATCCTGGGAATTGGCTTCGGGGAGCTGATGAATCGAATCACGGAGCTGATTATTTAAAAGTAATGCCAACGAATTTTACGCTGGAATTTGATATCATTCCTGATCAACCCAAAGGGGGAGATTACCTTGATCTCGAATTGATATTAGCCAGCACCAAGGGTGAAAAGAATTTTTCTACTGCATTATCTCGGGTAGAGTCTTCTGGCTTTCTGATCAGCATTGATTTTTTTAAACCCTGGTTGACCTATCAGAATTATTTTAAGTTTGGTGCCGATAGTACCAATGCCAGTTTTATGGATATCATGTCTCCAACCCAATTTGATTTGAGTAAATACAAGTTGAAAGGGGTTCCCGTACATATTTCGATTGTTCGTCAAGATGCTCGACTTGTTTTATATGTAAACACTGCACGTATTTTTGATATTCGAAATGCATTTGCTAAAAATACAGTGTTGAATAATCTTGTCATCAATACCGGTGCTCAGTTGGAGGAAGGATCAACAGGAGGCATTTATTTTTCGAATATTCTTTTGGCTGAAACGGAATCGGATAATCGGAAAGACATGTTTGTAGATGGAAAGTATGTTACCAATGCAATTTTATTTGAAACCAATTCGGATAAGTTACAGCCCAGTTCTTTATCATCTGTGGGAGTGATTGCCAATTACCTCAAAGAGAATCCAACTGTAAAATTGAAAGTAATTGGGCATACGGATAATGTAGGTGAGGATGCGAGCAACTTGACACTCTCTTCCAAACGTGCGGCTAGTGTAGTGAAAGAGTTGGTGGAATATCATAAAATTGATCCCTCTCGATTGAGTCCGGATGGAAAAGGAGAAACGCAGCCGATAGGGGATAACAATACACGCGAAGGCAGGGCGTTGAACAGAAGGGTTGAGTTTATTAAGCAGTAGACAGAAACCAAAACTTGCTAATATGAAAAAACAACTTGCATGGGTTGCACTCATTATTATTGCGATCAGCGTTCTTGCATGGCAAAACCGGTATAAACTTGCGGAGGATATTTTGAAAGAGTTGGGTCTTGAAAAAGAGATAGCAGAAGATTTTATTGCCAGTAATTTTTTTGGCGGGTCTTTGCAGATTTACAAAACTGATCAGGTAATGGCTATGTCTCAGGCCAAGCGAGCAACTTTGGTAAAGGCATTTGGTGATTATATCCGTGCTTATGTAGAGTCTCCGGCATTTGCTGTAAAATTTGAGGAGGAAAGAAAAGAGTTTATGGGATTTGACGAAGAGGAGGGTAGTCTATCTCGTGAAGAAATGATTCAGCAGTTTCTTCAGGAGTTGAAAAGTGATGAATCTCTAATCTTGCAGGAATTGAAAGCTGCAAGTGGGGCTAAAAAAACTGAATTGGAAACTGCATTGAAACACGTACGTGAGGCTCAAGTTGCATTGAAAGACAGCAAGCATCCTTTGCATAAAAAATATTTTGATTTAATGAAGGAGGAGATGATGCCGGAAAAGAATTCTGATCGATATGATGATCCTGCAGAGGCTAAAGCAGCAGCTGAAGCAGAGAAAAAAATTCAGGATGAGCTGATCAAATTCCCTGAAACGCCAAAGCAAATGGTAAAAGAGCGGTTAAAAGAATTTATTGAGATGTCGGGATCGGTTGATTACAATGCCAAGATTGAAAAGCGGGGGGGTACATATTATTTTGTTGACGAGAAATACGAGCAAAAAGATGATACCTGGAAGCGGATGTACAGATGTGGTAAAGAGGTGATGATGCCTGCTAGGGCTTATGCTCAGGCTTGGTTAGCGAGTTTGAAGTAGGTCAATTTCTATCTCGGTTCATCAGATTTTTTCATAAATTTGCTGTCTTCAGAACGCAAGTTCTAGGGCCTATAGCTCAGTTGGTTAGAGCATCTGACTCATAATCAGGGGGTCCCTGGTTCAAGCCCAGGTGGGCCCACATGAATTAAAAAGCGAAGCAACTATGTTTCGCTTTTTTACATATGTCGGCAGTAGTATACATACTTTATTCAGCATCAAAAGAC
>JAULVY010000058.1:0-7339 GCA_032110825.1 Chitinophagaceae bacterium
TATCGTACTCAATAATATTTTATTTGAAACTGCAAGTTTCAAACTGCTTTCCGAATCTATTGGAGAGTTGGATAAAATAGTTTCTATCCTTCAAGACAATCCAAGCATACGGGTTGAAATCAGTGGTCATACCGATGCAATCGGTAAGGCGGAAGATAATCAAAAGCTTTCTGAAGCAAGAGCAAAATCGGTCGTAGATTTTCTGATTAGCAAAGGAATTAACGCTTTACGACTTTCCTATAAAGGGTATGGTTCTTCAAAACCCATTTCCTCCAATGAAACGGATGATGGGAGAGCGATGAATAGAAGGACTGAGCTCACTGTTGTTTCAGACAACTGATTTTTCTCGTTTTGGTATAGAAAAAATTCATTTCAACGCCGTATTCTTCTCTTCACTAGAGAAATTCCTATCCATAGTTTGCAGTTCTGTTGTATTTACATGGATGAAGAACTAGTAAGAGCACATCTTTCCCTAACCCTAATCCCCAATATTGGCGATTCGCATATTCAATTGCTTTTGCAGCATTATCCGAGTCCGCTTGATATTTTTTCATCAAACAGAAAAATGCTGGAGTCCATCTCTGGAATTGGGCAAGTGCGCGCTCAGGAAATACTCCAATTCAATCAGCATCATTTGGTTGAGCAAGAACTTCATTTCATTCGGAAAAATAAAATTCAGGTGTTGATCAAAGGTTTTCCTGAATATCCCCAGCGTTTGCTGCATTGTGCAGATGCACCACATGTTTTATACTACAAGGGGAATACGGATTTACAGTCCAAGCGAATGGTTGCTATCATCGGAACTCGTTCTCCTACCGAATATGGAAAAGAAATTGTAGCTGAACTCATTCACACCTTGATGGAGTATGATGCAGTTGTGCTCAGTGGATTGGCGTATGGGATTGATAGCTTAACGCATCGAGCATCGGTGAATGCAAAAATTCCAACGGTTGGTGTATTGGGACATGGATTGGATAAAATTTATCCATTTGTGAATCGTGAACTTGCCGTTGAAATGGTAAAGCATGGGGGGTTGCTGACCGAGTTTATGAGTGGTACACAACCCGATCGACAAAATTTCCCTAAACGCAATCGGATTGTTGCTGGATTAGCGGATGTGGTGGTGGTAGTTGAAAGTGGAATCAAAGGTGGGAGTTTGATTACAGCTGATATAGCGAATAGCTATCATAAAGATGTGCTGGCATTTCCTGGCCGCTGTAAAGATGTTCAAAGCGAGGGATGCAATTGGTTGATCAAATCGAATCGTGCGAATTTGATCTGCTCGGGGGATGATCTGATTCGATTCATGAATTGGGACGATCATGCTCGATCAAAGAATACGTATCAAGTAAAGTTATTTGAACAGCTTTCTGAGGAGGAGAGGCAGGTTGTGGATTTGATTCAAAATAATCCCATGTTAACCATCGATGCTTTTTCAGGGAGAACAACGGTACGCCCCAGCAACCTGGCTGGGATCTTACTGGGATTGGAAATCAAAGGAATTATTCGGGTCTTACCAGGAAACCGTTATCAGGTCAGCGCATCCTAGGATTTTTGGAAATTTTCCTATCTTCGCATATGGCAACACGATCTCAACAATCCCAAAAATTTTATAGCGAAGGGTTGACCTTCGATGACGTTCTGCTGGTTCCGGCTTACTCAGCCGTTTTACCTCGAGAAGTAACAATTGGAGCCCAACTCACCAAAAACATTAGGCTGAACATTCCGCTTCTTTCTGCAGCCATGGATACGGTTACGGAGGCAAATTTAGCCATTGCGTTGGCGCGCGAAGGTGGAATTGGAATTCTGCATAAGAATATGTCCATCGAACAGCAGGCAGAGCAAGTGAGAAAAGTAAAGCGTTCTGAAAGTGGATTAATCATTGATCCCGTAACACTTCAAGTAAATGCAACCATTGGGGATGCATTGAAATTGATGCGTGAAAACAGGATTGGGGGTATACCCATAGTGAACGCATCCAATAAATTAGTTGGAATTCTAACCAATCGCGACTTAAGATTTGAAACCGATAATTCTAAGAAAGTCAGTGCAGTAATGACCAGCGAAAACTTGATTACCGCTCCTGAAGGAACAGATTTAAAAAAAGCTGAAAAGATTCTTCAGAAGTATAAGATTGAGAAACTTCCGGTAGTTAAGAAAAACGGAGAGCTTATAGGGTTGATTACGTATCGGGATATACTTCAGGTACAGAGCCATCCTCACGCAGTAAAAGATGAATTCGGAAGATTAAGGGTTGGTGCAGCTTTAGGCATAACACGAGATATGTTAGATCGCACTTCGGCCCTACAGCAAATAGGCGTTGATGTGGTTTGTTTGGATAGTGCACACGGACATACCAAGGGAGTTCTTGATTCATTAAAACTCTTAAGGAAAAATTTCAAAAAATTAAACATCATAGCAGGTAATGTTGCTACTGCAGCTGGAGCAAAAGCGTTAGCTGAAGCTGGAGCGGATTGTGTAAAGGTGGGTATTGGTCCGGGTTCGATATGCACTACCCGTATCGTTGCTGGTGCCGGTGTTCCGCAAATCACGGCCATCATGGAAGCTTCATCTGCGTTAAAGAAAATGAATATCCCCATCATTGCCGATGGCGGCATTCGGTACACAGGAGATTTTGTAAAAGCGCTTGCCGCAGGAGCATCGACTGTAATGATGGGTAGCGTTTTCGCTGGTGTTGAGGAGAGTCCGGGTGAAACCATCATTTTTGAAGGAAGAAAATTCAAGCAATACCGAGGTATGGGTTCCATTGGCGCCATGCAGAAGGGCAGTAGCGACCGATATTTTCAGGATGTTGACGAGGGGTTCAAAAAATTAGTTCCGGAAGGAATTGAAGGAAGGGTTCCTTTCAAAGGAAGTCTGAACGAAGTGATCGTTCAATTTGTAGGTGGGCTCAGAGCGGGTATGGGTTATTGCGGTGCAAAAAATATTGATGAATTGCAAAATGCACAATTCATCAAAATTACACAGGCTGGTATGCGGGAAAGCCATACCCATGATGTAGCCATCACCAAAGAGGCCCCCAACTATAGCCGATAAACACATGAATCGATTGAAGAATATTTTTCTTCTTCTCCTTTTTTTAGGATTCGGATTTGCACAAGGTCAACCCGACAGCAGTAAATTGAGAATCAGTTTATTGACGTGTACTCCGGGTTCTGAATTGTATTCTGTATTCGGGCATAACGCTTTACGCATAATAGATTCTGCTTCGGGTACCGATGTGGTTTATAATTATGGCACATTCAATTTCAGTGATCCGGATTTTTACACCAAGTTTGTTCGGGGTAAGTTGTTGTATTTTTTAAGTCAGTCTTCCTTTGATGATTTCATGGCTGAATACAGGTATTTCAAACGTGGTGTTATTGAACAGGTGTTGAATCTGAACTCGAGTGAGAAAACTCAGTTGCAGCAATTCATGTTTGATAATATCCGAGAGGAAAATCGATATTATTCGTATGATTTTTTATTTGATAATTGTTCAACGCGACTTCGGGATTTGATTTTTAAAAATTCCAATATACAGGGTGTTGCCATTGGCCCATTTGTAGCTCCCAAAATTACATTTCGTGATCATCTTCATGCTTATTTGGATAAGGCCAATATGAAATGGACAGCATTGGGAATTGATTTGATCGTTGGATTGCAAGCGGATGCAGAAATGGATGTATATGAAAGTATGTTTCTGCCTGAGTTTCTCGCTAAAGGAGTGCTGAAGACAAAAAAGGGTAATGATAATCTACTCGTTGAAGAGCAAATCATTTTGCCAGATGGACAAGCACAACAGGGGAGAACGCCATTTTGGAAGCTTCCTTTTTTTGCTATTTTTTGTTTTTCATTTGTATGGGTTGGTTTAGGTTTTTTTAAAGGGAAATGGAATCGTTACCAAAGCGTTCTTGATCGAATTGTATTTATGCTTACCGGTATGTTGGGTTTGGTGATGGTATTTATGTGGTTTGGAACGGATCATGCCAATTGCAGCAAGAACATCAACTTGGTTTGGGCGATTCCTGTAAACATGGCTATTCCCTTTTTAATGGGGAATTCAAAACCCTTGGTTTATACATACTTAAAGATCTATAGCCTTCTTTTGCTATTGCTCATGATTGTGACTATGCTAAATCCTGGATGGCTGAATCTGGCATTATACCCATTGCTGCTAGCACTCTCTTATCGCTCATGGATTTTAGCTCAAGCTGGTAAAGACTTGTTAAAGAAAACGGGTACAGTCAATACATAATTGACTTGACTGGCATATCCGGGTACAATGTTTTAATTTTAAGCTTCAAAGAATACCCAAACTGACGGTGAGAGTTGCAGGTTTATTTTGGATTGCAATCCTGATGTGTTTATCGGTTTCGGCCAAGCATATTGCTGGCGGAGAGATCAGTTATATTTATCTTGGTCCGGGTGCTACAGCAAATACAATTAAATATCGAGTTTTACTGAGGCTTTATCGGGAATGTGATGCTCCCCAAGATGCTGCTCAATTAGACCCCAATGCTACTTTCGGAATTTTCGCAACAGGAAGTTCAGCTAGTTTTCTGACCAGAACAGTTCCTCTCGAAAAAAAAGAGACCGTGTTGTTGACAACTCCAGACCCTTGTATCGGTAATCCCCCACGAATATGTTATGAAATTGGTTTCTATAGCTTTGAAGTGGATTTGCCCATAACATCAACAGGGTATACAATTTCGTACCAGCGGTGCTGTCGTATAGACGGTATTTTCAATTTGATCAATTCTCAATTTGCTGGAGCTACGTATTCAGCTTTCATCCCTGGTAATACAACATTGGTTCCCAATGCTGTTGAAAACAGCAGCCCTGTTTTCCGTGCGTCAGATACAGTTATTATTTGCGCAAATAGTTTTTTTAAGTACGATTTTGGGGCTACGGATGTTGACAAAGATGCATTGGAATATCGGTTTGAAGAAGCCTATATCGGAGGATCCACCAATCAGCCAGCGCCTCCTGTGCCAACCGCGCCACCTTATGCAGGGGTCAATTACAATTTTGGATTTAGCTCAATTTCTCCACTTGGCCCAGATGTAATCATCAATGCCCAAACCGGAATGATCAGTGGGACAGCACCCAATGCAGGCATTTATGTAGTTACGGTTGCTGTGGTGGAAAAGCGATCCGGACAAATCATCAATATACATCGAAAAGATCTGCATCTTAAAGTTGCAGATTGTACAGTTGCCGCAGCTGAACTCGATCCCAGTTATATTACATGTGATGGACTTACGTTACGGTTCTTTAATAAATCAACAAGTCCATTAATCAAAACCTACGATTGGGATTTTGGAATTTCAAATAGCAGTTCGGATGAATCGACTGAATCATCACCTGCATTTACATATCCTCAGCCGGGTGAATATGTTGTTCGTTTAATTACAAATCGAAATGATAAGTGCTCGGATACGGCAACAACAATTGCAAAGGTTTATCCTGGATTTACAACGGATTTTACCATTCAACAAACATGCAGGGGGATTCCATATTCTTTTATCGATAATTCTCAAACGGTTTATGGCACAGTCAATAAATGGAAATGGGATTTTGGAAATACCAGTGCTACAAACGACACCGCCATAACGAAAAATGCTAGCTACACCTATACCCAAAGTGGGATATATAATGTTTCACTCATTGTATTTAACAGTTTGGGTTGTGTTGATACCGTTTTTAAGCAATTGGATGTAGGCGATAAGCCAGCCCTTTTTCTATCTGGCGATACCGTTATTTGTAATATTGATACACTTCAATTGAATGCAGTTGGAACTGGAACCTTTTCATGGTCGCCCAATTACATGATCAACGACAACCAAATCAACAATCCTCTGGTAAGTCCAGATGTTCCTACACGATATACCGTAACCCTAACCCAAGCACCTGGATGTGAAAACACAAAGTCCATTTTTGTGGATGTTAAAACATTTGTTTCACTGAATGTAGGTGCCGATACCACTATTTGTTTGGGGGATAGTATACTGTTACAACCCATAACGGACGGTGTTAATTTTCGATGGTCGCCGGCAAGCACTGTTTCTACTCCGGATAAAAAATTTACGTGGGTTAAGCCAACAGAAACAACACGCTATTCCTTATTCTCAACCATAGGGAAATGCCAGGCCAACGATGGATTGGTCATTGCTACGGTTCCTTACCCACTTGCCTTTGCAGGAAGAGATACGGCAGTATGTTATGGAGATCAGGTTCAACTGTTTGCTTCAGGGGGTAGTCAATATTTGTGGCAACCCGGAAACACGCTAAATGACCAAACACTGCAAAACCCAATTGCACAACCTTGGCAAACCACTGATTACATTGTTGGGGTTTATGATAACCAGGGATGTCCCAAGCCTGTATACGATACCATACAGGTCCGCGTTGTTCCTCCTGTTCCTGCCTTCGCCGGAAATGATACCGTCGTAGTTATTGGTGAGCCTTTGCAGTTGCAGGCATCGGGGGGTGCGGTTTACAGGTGGACTCCAGGAAGTTTTTTAAACAATCCCAACATCCCCAATCCCATTGCTCGTTTGAATGACGATATCTCGTATGTGGTTCGTGTTGCTACTCCTGAAGGTTGTTTTGCAACCGATACCTTGCAGGTAAAAGTTTATAAAACGCCCCCTGAAATATTTGTACCAACTGTATTTACTCCCAATGATGATGGATTAAACGATAAGCTTACTCCCATTCCTGTGGGAATACGGCAAATGGTTTATTTCAAAGTATACAATAGATATGGAGAGTTGGTTTTTAGTACCGATGCAATTGGTAAAGGGTGGAATGGTATATTCCGCGGAAAGGATCAAGGGAACGAATCCTTTGTTTGGCATGCATTGGGAATAGACTATTTGGGAAATGAAGTGTTTCGAAAAGGACAGTTTACATTAATCCGATAATAAAATAGAATTGAAAAGTGTATGAATCGTAAAATTTTGATTACAGGGGCAAGCTCTGGTTTTGGAAAAGCCATGGCAGAAAAATTTGCTGAAGCTGGAGATCATTTGCTGATAACGGGAAGGCGAAAAGACAGATTGGATGAATTGGCAAAGCGTCTAATCAAAACGTACAAAGTGAATGTGGTTGTTAAATCTTTTGATATCCAAATAAGAGAGGAAGTATTCAAAGCTTTTCAAGACGAACCTTTTTTGAATGATCTTGATGTATTGATCAACAATGCCGGGTTGGCATTGGGTAGAGATTTTTTTGATGAAGCTGATCTAAACGATTGGGAAACCATGATTGACACCAATGTTAAAGGTCTCTTGTATGCATCCAAGGCTGTTATTCCGTATTTCATTAAACGTGG
>JAULVY010000059.1:0-7802 GCA_032110825.1 Chitinophagaceae bacterium
CTGAATGTATTGTCTACATTGAAAAAAATAATCAAGGGAGATGAGAACCTGATTACCGTTGTGGGTTGTGGAGGAGATCGAGATCGGTCCAAACGCAAACTCATGGCTCGCGCTGCAGCTGAATTCAGCAGCAAAGCCATTTTCACCTCCGATAATCCGCGAACCGAAGATCCAATTCAAATTCTAAATGAGATGAATGAAGGTTTGGATTATGTGCTGCAGAAAAAAGTTATTACCATTCAAGATCGCAAAGAGGCCATTCGTGCTGCCGTTATGATGGCCAAAGAGCAAGATGTGATTTTGGTTGCTGGTAAGGGTCATGAAAAATACCAGGAAGTAAATGGTATAAAATTTCCTTTTGACGACAAAGAAATCTTACGTGAAACATTTAATCAACTAGAAAAGTAAACAACGAAATGTTATACACCCTTTATCAATGGATGATTGAACAGCAACTTAAATTCCCAGGAATGGGGCTGTTTCAATTTATCACATTTCGGGCTATGCTTGCTGTTTTACTTTCTTTGTTTGTCACTTTGGTTTTTGGAAAGAAAATCATTCTGGCATTGCAACGCATGCAGATAGGTGAGAGTGTGCGTGAGTTGGGGTTGGCAGGCGAGGAACAAAAAAAAGGTACTCCAACGATGGGCGGGTTTATCATTTTGCTCGGTATTCTATTGCCCACTTTGCTCTTTGCTAATTTGGATAAAGTCTATATCAAATTACTTATTCTGAGTACGATTTGGTTAGGACTTGTTGGTTTTGTTGATGATTATTTAAAATTGAGGGCCAAGCGAATTGCTCAGCAAAAGGGAATCGAGTACAAAAAAGGAAATGACGATGGGTTGGCCGGTTGGTTCAAGATCATGGGGCAGGTTGGATTGGGAATCATTATCAGTGCAACACTGTTATTCAATGAAAATGTAAAGGTATTAAGGGAATACAAGGGTTCCGTGAAGCCGGAAGGAGCAAGCGAAGTGAAGTACCAAGGAGGCATACGCTATTTTGTAAAAGCGAATGAACCCATTACTACAATTCCATTCATCAAAGACCATGAATTCAATTATGCCAAATTGCTGCCCGCATCTCTAAGGCAATATGGATGGGTTGTGTACATGCTTGCCATCATTTTTATCGTGACAGCAGTTTCCAATGGTGCCAATATTACCGATGGGTTAGATGGCTTGGCAACAGGAGTCTCAGCATTGATCGGTACTTGTCTGGCGCTATTTGCATATGCAAGCGGCAATCTGATTTTGGCTGATTATCTCAACATCATGTATATCCCGAACTTGGGTGAGGTGTCTATTTTTATTGCAGCCATGATTGGTGCTTGTATCGGATTTCTTTGGTACAACACATATCCTGCTCAGGTATTTATGGGCGATACCGGTAGCCTTGCTCTGGGCGGAATCATTGCAGCATTGGCCATCATCATCCGCAAAGAGCTTTTAATTCCCATTTTTTGTGCGGTCTTTCTTGTTGAAAATATAAGTGTGATTCTTCAGGTTAGTTATTTCAAATACACAAAGAAAAAATTTGGGGAAGGCAAACGTATTTTTTTGATGAGTCCATTGCATCATCATTACCAAAAGAAGGGATACCACGAAAGTAAAATAGCTGTGCGGTTTTGGATTGTGACGTTGCTATTTGTTGTATTCGCCATTTTATCATTAAAAATAAGATAACAAAGATTAAGTGAGTAAACGAATCATCATATTGGGAGGAGGTGAAACCGGAGTAGGAGTAGCCTTGTTGTGCAAGCAACATGGGTATGATGTTTTTCTTTCCGATGGAGGAAAGATTGTAAGTCAGTATAAAGCAGAATTGGAAGCCAACCACATTCATCATGAAGAAGGCAATCATACTCATGAACTGATTCTCAATGCAGATGAGGTTGTAAAAAGTCCGGGCATACCTCACGAATCTGAAATCGTTGTTCTTATCCGTCAAAAAGGAATTCCTGTAATCAGTGAAATGGAATTAGCGTACAGGCACAAAGGGTCGAGTAGAATAATAGGAATCACAGGAAGCAATGGCAAAACTACCACCACGTCCCTCATTTATCACATCTGCAAAATCGGTGGCATTTCTTGCGCTCTCGTTGGTAATATCGGAACATCCATTGCTCGCCAAATGGCCGTTGATCCTAAGCCGGTGTATGTTGCAGAAATCAGCAGCTTTCAATTGGATGATATTGTTTCATTCAGACCCGATGTGGCGGTCCTTACAAATATTACTGAAGATCATCTCAATAGGTACCAAAACGACTTTCATCAATACATCAAGGCCAAGTTCAATATAGTTAAGAACCAAACCGATCAAGATTTTTTCATCTACAACATAGATGATCCTGTGACCAACCAATTCCTAAACCAATACCCATTTCATTCAAAACCACTACCCATCAGTATGAGAAAAGAATTGCCAAAAGGCGCTTTTATCAAAGACGGAAAAATGAATCTCAAGCATGGAGAACCACTTACCATGAGCATTTTTGATTTTGCACTTAAGGGAAAACACAACCAATACAATACCATGGCTGCTGCCGTGGCTACTTCTGTTGTGGGAATCCGAAAAGAAAAAATCAGAGAGGCAGTCACTTCCTTCGAAAGCTTGGAGCATCGCATGGAAAAAGTAGCCACCATTCGTGGAGTTGATTACATCAACGATTCCAAGGCCACCAATGTTAACAGCACCTGGTTTGCGCTCGAAAGTATGGAGAAGCCCGTTGTTTTAATCTTAGGTGGTGTTGATAAGGGCAACGATTATTCTCTAATTGCTGATATGGTTTCAGAAAAAGTGAAAGCCATTATCTGCATGGGAATCGAGAATTCAAAAATTCATCATGCTTTTCAAGGGAAAGTGAAATCTCTTGTGGATGCAAAAAGCGCAAAAGAAGCTGTGAAGCTAGCATACGATTTTTCTGCTAAAGGGGATGTTGTTTTGTTGAGTCCTGCTTGTGCAAGCTTTGACCTGTTTAAAAATTACGAAGACCGTGGAAACCAATTCAAAGAAGCAGTAAAAGAACTTTAAGAAAAAGTAAATGGCTGAACAGCAAACAGATATAAAGCAGTATTGGCTAGGAAGCATTTCCAGCAGAACCCGAGGGGATAAGGTGATCTGGGCCATTGTGGTATTATTGACTATGATGAGTCTGTTGGCTGTATACAGCAGCACGGGAACCTTGGCCTATAAGCTTTCAAGAAGTACAGAGTCGTATTTATTCAAACAAGTTATGTTCATTGCTATAGGTGTACTCTTCATCTATTTTGCACACTTGGTGAATTATACCTTTTACTCACGGGCTTCACAAATTTTATTCATTATTTCCATCCCCTTACTCATTTACACATTGATGTTTGGAACCAACCTGAATGATGCCAATCGGTGGATTCGACTGCCCATCATCAATCTCACATTTCAAACATCAGATCTAGCTAAGCTTGCATTGTTCATGTATTTGAGTCGACAATTGAGTAAGCGTCAGCAGGATATAAAAGATTTTAAAAAAGGATTTCTACCAGTTATAGCACCTGTTTTGATTATATGTGCGCTCATTGCTCCTGCTAATCTATCAACTGCATTGCTAACCGGTGCTACAAGTTTGATATTGTTGTTTATTGGTCGGGCTAGCATCAAACACCTGTCCCTGGTGATTTTACTTGCGGCCATCCCCTTATCTATTCTTATTGGGGTGGCTAAGTTGTATTACAATCAAGACGAAAAGCGCTCAGAACCGCTCCCTTCCATGTTTACCAAAGGGCGGGTAGAAACATGGATCAAGCGGGTACAAAATTTCATGTACGCAGATAAAGAAGAAGTTTCTTACCAGGTTCAACAAGCCAAAATTGCAATAGCAAAAGGAAGTTGGTTGGGGCTAGGCCCAGGCAATAGCGAAGCACGAAACTTCTTGCCGCATCCGTATTCCGATTTTATTTATTCCATCATCATTGAAGAGTATGGACTCATCGGCGGTGCCGTGATATTGATGATTTATTTACTTTTTTTATTTCGATGCCTCCGCATCATGAAAAAATGCCCATATGCATTTGGGGCTTTTCTTTCGTTGGGACTCAGTTTTACGTTGGTCATTCAAGCCATGGCTAATATGGCTGTCAATGTAAACTTGATGCCGGTTACTGGAGTTACCCTTCCCTTGGTGAGTATGGGTGGGAGTTCTTTTTTATTTACATGTTTAGCCATAGGTATCATCTTAAGTGTAGCTCGAAATGTAGAAATCGAAGAAGGTAAATCAGAACCATTAACCACTGAAACAGAAACAGAAAAATGAAGTTGAATAAGATCATCATAGCAGGAGGCGGAACTGGCGGGCATATTTTCCCGGCAATCGCTGTAGCGCATGCGCTTAAGCGTATGCTCCCTTCTATCGATGTTCTGTTTATTGGAGCAAAAGGTAAAATGGAAATGGAAAAAGTTCCTCAAGCAGGATTTTCCATTCAGGGACTAGATATTGCTGGATTTCACAGAAAAGCATTGTACAAAAACTGGAGTCTTCCATTTAAGTTGATACAAAGCTTTTTGCAGGTTGATAAGATATTTAGGCAATTCAAACCAGATGCGGTATTTGGTGTAGGTGGATATTCCAGTTACCCTGTACTTCGATTTGCACAATGGAAGGGGATTCCAACATTTTTACACGAGGCCAATTCTTTTGCAGGAAAATCAAATATTCTTCTCGGAAAAAAAGCAACGTTGGTCATGACAGGAACCGATGGGATGGAAAAGTTTTTTGAAGGCGCTCACATGGTAAAAACAGGCAACCCTGTTAGAAATGAAATTGCTAAACTCGATGTCAATCTTGAACTGGCCTATGAATATTTTGGCATACGTCCAACTCAACCTGTTGTTCTGGTAATTGGAGGAAGCTTAGGGGCTAGAAGCATAAACAAAGCTTTGAGCAATGAAATCTACAAGTTCATAGATCAAGGCATTCAATTGATTTGGCAAACAGGCAAGGGAAATCTTTCACTTATTCCCCAATCGATTCGAAACAAAAAAGAACTCTGCATAACAGAATTTATTTCAAAAATGGATTATGCCTATGCAATTGCGGATGTTGTGGTTTCAAGAGCTGGAGCCATTGCACTCGCTGAAATTTGTGCAACAGGGAAACCCTCTGTACTGGTTCCGTTTCCTCTAGCGGCTGAAGACCATCAAACGGTTAATGCTATGCATTTGGTGAACAAAGGAGCAGCAATTTTGGTGAAAGATGCGGATGCAGAAACAGGTCTTGTGGGCGAAGTAATTGACTTGGTAAAAGACAAAAAAAGATGTGAAGCATTTTCTTCAGCTGCAAAATCGCTAACGATTGAACATGCTGACGATCGTATTGCTCAATTCATTATTCAAGAAGTTGAAAAAAAATATGCCTAAGGATTTATACATAGAGGATATTAAACATGCTTATTTCATCGGAATTGGTGGAATTGGGATGAGTGCGTTGGCTCGTTATTTTCTTAGTCGTGGGGCTTCTGTTTCTGGGTATGATAAAACAGAGACGGAGCTAACGCGTTCACTTCAGAATGAAGGAATCGCAGTTCATTTTTCTGACGATCTAAATCTGATATCGCAGAATCCAGATGTGGTGGTCTACACACCAGCTATTCCAGCGGACAATAAAATCTTTGGTCATTTCAAAAATTCAGGAATATCAATGCTCAAGCGGAGCGATGTGTTGGGTATAATCTCAAAAAGTACATTCAACATTTGTATCGCAGGAACTCATGGAAAAACAACCACAAGCACCATGGTGGCCCATATACTTCGCGATTCAGGATATGGGTGTAATGCTTTTTTAGGCGGTATATCAACAAACTACAACACCAACTTCTGGAGCAACTCCAATTCAGTTGCAGTTATTGAAGCAGATGAATACGACAGAAGTTTTCTAAAGCTTTCGCCTAATATCGCTTCGGTTTCCTCCATGGATCCCGATCACTTGGACATTTACGGAAGTGCAGATGAGATGGAGCGTGCATATATCGATTTTACAAAGCAGCTAAAAGAAAAAGGGTTGCTGCTGACAAAAAAAGGGTTACCTGGTGAAAACAGGTTTAAAACACATACGCATTATACGTATCACCTCACCAATGTTAATGCGGATATCCATACCACTTCATTTGCAATAGAGCAAGGATCCTATGTTTATGATTTGATTGGTCCGGGCTGGGAAATGAAAGGCGTTCGATTGAATATTGGGGGAGTTCATAATGTGGAGAACAGTTTGGTTGCCATCGGTATTGCCAAATACTTGGGTATTTCTGATGAAAAAATTTCACAAGCAATATCTTCTTTCGCTGGTGTAAAAAGGAGATTTGAATATGTGTTGAAGACAGAAACTCAGGTATTTATTGATGATTACGCGCATCATCCTGTGGAGCTTCAGGCTTTAATTACTAGCGCACGTTCTTTATATCCTCAATTCACATGCACTATTGTATTTCAGCCTCATTTGTATAGCAGAACAAGAGATTTGGCTGCATCATTTGCAGAAAGTTTAGATCTGGCTGATGATATCATTCTGATGCCCATCTATCCTGCACGGGAATTGCCCATCTCTGGAGTTGATAGTTCATTGATAGCCGCAAAAATGAAAAAGCCCTATCAAATTTTAGATACCAATCAACTGATGGACTATCTGAAAAAAAATAAACCTTCTTTATTGATAACAGCTGGTGCAGGGGATATCGATCGATTGGTGCAGCCACTTAAAACATGTATAACTCTTTCATGAAAATTACACGTTCTCATATCACCCGTATCCTTACCATCATACTCTGGTTTGCATTGGCTTCCGGCATTGTGGTTGTTTTGGTAAGTGCTGTGCAGAAAGAACGTATCAAAAAGTGCACAGCTGTTTCTATTGATTTTATCGATCAGCATAATTACAGAATGTTGGATGAACAAGAAATCTTAAATTCTCTTTGGCCATCCTATTCGTTACACACTCCCGTTGGCAAGTCCATTACGTCCATTGATTTGTATCATCTCGAACAGCAATTGTCTCGAAATCCTTGGATTCTTTCGGCGAACTTCTTTTTGGATCACAATCAAGTTTTACACATCGATGTAGAACAGCGGGAGCCTGTTGCGCGGTTGTTTACTCCAGATGGAAACTCGGTGTATATGGACAAGGATTTCAATATGTTACCCATCAAGAGTACGGATATGATTTCTTTGCCGGTCTTTACCAATTTTTATACCGGAACGCCCAATGCCAGTGATAGCGCCCTATTCAAGAGAATAGTTTCGCTTTCTACTTATATGATTACGCAGCCATTTTGGATGGCTCAAATAGAACAAGTTAATATCGATGCCAATGGAAATTTTGAATTGACAACCCAAATTGGCGATCATGCAATTCGACTTGGTAAACGCAGTGATTGGGAAGCGATGTTGACAAAGCTCAAAAGTATATACCGACTGATGAATGAAGAAAATGGCTGGACTAAATACAGTTTTATCGATCTGCAATTCAAAGATCAAGTTGTATGTGTTAAAAAAAATTCTCTATACGAAATCAAAGATTCTGTATCTCCTATACTTGCACAAGACTCAGTTCAACAAACCGTAAATAGACAATCACCCCCAGAAAAAAATAAGCTATGACAAGTGAACAACCCATCATCGTAGGATTGGACATCGGAACCACTAAAATTGCTGCAATTGCAGGGCGAAAAAACGAGTTCGGTAAACTCGAAATTCTAGGCTTTGGATTGGCCAGTAGCAATGGCGTTCAACACGGCATGGTCTTGAATATCGACCAGACCATTCGGGCA
>JAULVY010000060.1:0-10169 GCA_032110825.1 Chitinophagaceae bacterium
AAAGGCCCTTTGCTCATTTGTGCAGTTCGTTCTGCAATGGCTTTCACTATATCATCCGGATACGCAGGAGCAGAAGATAAACCGGTATGTTCAAAATTATCAACCCCAGCTTCCAGTCCAATTCTGATTTCATTGGGTCGATGAGAATGACCTACCACCTTAAGTTTGTTCTTATGCGCTTCATCAACAATGGCAAATACTTCCTCCCTAGTCATTTCATCCTGATCAATCAGCTTAATGCAATCCACTCCGGCTCTAGCCAACTTCTGGACTTTTTCTCTCGCATCTTTTTCCCCGTAAATACCCCAGCGAAACTGCTCTGTTCCTGGGTAGGGGCGGTGTTGTAGAAATGGTCCGCTTACGTACATAGTTGGACCAGGAATTTCTCCTTTATTGATAGCATCACGAACCCAAAGGCTTTCTTCCAATGGTCCGCCTAAATCTCTCGCACTGGTAACACCAGCCATCAACAATTGATGCGCAGATGCCGGCATGATTACTTTTTGAAAAAGGGGAGGATATTTTTTATCCCAATAGGGATAGTCAGAATGTCCATTAATCATCATATGCACATGCATGTCCCACAATCCCGGAAGTACCGTCATCCCTTCTGTTGAAATGATCTGTGTTCCTTTTGGGATTTCTATTTCTCCAACACGACCAACTTTGGTAATGATTTCGCCATCAATGAGCACCACTGAATTCAAAATAGGCTTTCCTCCAAACCCATCTACCAACGTGCCTCCAACCAAAGCTTTTTTTTGAGCATTGGATGATAAAACGAAAATAAAAAGCGTGATAAAAATGTAAAGATTTTTCATGCAGATTGCTTTTGACTAAGGATACAAGTTAGTAATTTTTACTATGCAAATGGGAGTCAAAAATTGGGGATTAAAAGCAGTTCCTTACGGGAACGATTTCGTAAAAAGATCTGTTTAAAGCCAGTACCAGCAGCCCGATTTTGTATATTTGATCACGCTATAAACCATCCAATGAATATACGTTTTGCCATAGGCCAGCAGGAATCTAAAGGATTAGATACCGAGGGACTTCGTTCACATTTTTTAGTGAGTAAGTTGTTTCAAGCTGATAAATTGAATTTAGTCTATTCGCATCACGACCGCATGATTATTGGCGGAGTCGTACCCCAAAAAAAGTCGATTACATTATCCAATCCCGCAGAATTGCGTGCCGAATATTTCCTGGAAAGAAGAGAAATGGGGATTATCAATTTAGGTGGACGGGGAGAAGTAATAACAGATGGAAAAGCGTATCCGCTCAGAAAATTGGAATGCCTCTATTTAGGTAAGGGAGTAAAAAAAGTTTCTTTCGCATCATTGGATCCAAATAAGCCCGCACTGTTTTATATTTTGTCTTCTCCTGCGCATGCATCGTATCCTTCAGTAAAATTCACAAAGGAGAAAGCTTCTCCTGTTTCCCTAGGTGATGCATCTACATCAAACAAGAGAACCGTATTTAAATACATACATAAAGATGGTATTCAGAGTTGTCAGTTGGTAATGGGAGTTACAGCACTTGAAAAAGGGAGTGTTTGGAATTCGGTGCCACCACATACGCATACTCGTCGGATGGAAGTGTATCTGTATTTTGATTTGGATGCTGCTCATCGTGTTTTCCATTTCATGGGGCAGCCTCAGGAAACCCGACACTTAGTAATGGAAAATTTAGAAGCTGTAATATCCCCGCCCTGGAGTATGCATTTCGGATGTGGAACCAGCAACTATACATTTGTATGGGGCATGGCAGGAGAAAATTTAGATTATACCGATATGGATCCTGCACCCATTTCTACATTAAAATAAAATCTCTAATTCTATAAATTCAAAGATCATGTCAAAAAAAGTGGTAACTCTTGGAGAGATCATGCTTCGACTTTCAACACCAGATTTCAAACGCTTTGTGCAAGCCGACTCATTTGATGTAACCTACGGAGGTGGTGAAGCCAATGTGGCTGCAGCGCTTTGCAACTACGGTTTAAATGGAACCTTTGTTTCCAAAGTTCCAAATAATCCCATCGGTCAATCTGCCATCAATCACTTGCGTCGTTACGGTGTGGATACTCAATTCGTTGCAAGAGGCGGTGATCGTTTGGGGATTTACTTTTTGGAAACAGGTGCTTCCATGCGTGCTTCTCAAGTGGTTTATGACAGAGCAGGAGCTTCGATTGCAGAAGTAGATGCTTCTGAGTTTGATTGGGATAAAATATTGGACGGCGCTGCTTGGTTTCATACAACAGGAATTACACCGGCTTTATCCGATAAGGCTGCAGCGTTAACTGAAGCAGCATTGAAAGCGGCTCGTGCAAAAGGGATTACAACAAGTATTGATTTGAATTACCGCAAGAAATTGTGGAGCAAAGAAAAAGCGCGTCAGGTGATGACCAATCTTTGTAAGTATGTTGATGTTTGCATTGGCAATGAAGAAGATGCCGATACAACGCTTGGATTCAAAGCAAAAGACACCGATGTTACCAAAGGAGAATTGGATCTTGACGGATTCAAAGATGTATTCAAGCAAATGAAAGAGAAGTTCGGGTTTAAATACATTGCCTCTTCTCTTCGCGAAAGCCATAGTGCAAGCGATAACGGATGGAGTGCTTTGGTATATGATGGAACAGAATTCTACCATACCAAGAAATACAATGTGCGTATTGTGGATCGAGTAGGAAGTGGTGATAGCTTCGCAAGTGGATTGATTTTTGGTTTGGTAACGGGTATGACCATGCCCGAAGCAGCTGAGTTTGGAGTTGCAGCAAGTGCAATCAAGCATACCATCCCCGGTGATCTCAACCACGCAACCCTTTCTGAGGTGAAGGATTTGATGAAAGGAGATGGGAGTGGGAGAGTGCAGAGATAGGGACGAGGGACGAGGGACGAGGGACGAGGGACGAGGGAAAAGGGAATAGGGAAAAGGGACGAGGGAAAAGGGACTAGGGAAAAGGGACGAGGGAAAAGGGAATAGGGAATAGGGAAAAGGGACGAGGGAACTCTCAATCCACAAAATGATTCCCCTCCTCTAAGGAGGGGTGCCTCGCGAAGCGAGGCGGGGTGGTGATCCGATCCACACTCCACAAAATGATTCCCCTCCTCTAAGGAGGGGTGCCTCGCGAAGCGAGGCGGGGTGGTGATTCAACCCACAACTCACAACATATAACCTACAACATGATAATAGACTCACTAGAAAACCTTAAAAAATACTCCTCCATCCATCCTTTGTTTGCAAAGGCATTTGAATACTTGAATTCAACGGATTTGAGTGCATTGGAAGTTGGGAAATTTGATATTGCCGACGGACTCAAAGGAATTGTTTCTGATAAAAAAGGAATGACGGCTGAAGAGTCTTGTGCAAAGTTTGAATGCCACAATGCCAATATTGACATTCAAGTATGTATTCGTGGAGAGGAAACCATGGGATGGAAATCCAGGCAATCGTGCAAGCACGAGAGGGAACCGTATAGCGCTGAAAAAGATGTTCAGTTTTACACCGATAAGCCGGATATGTTTTTTCAATTACACGATGGTCAATTTGTCATCTTCTTCCCAGAAGATGTGCATGCGCCGATGATTGCAGAAGGTGAAGTAAAAAAAATTGTGATTAAAGTAAAAATCTGATATGAGTAACGTACAAAGAGTAATTGATGCTATTGTTGCACAGGGGATGCTTCCCTTATATTTCAATCCGGACGAAACGGTAAGTGTTGAGATTCTACGTGCACTGAATAGAGCTGGAGTGACTGCTATTGAGTATACAAATCGGGGAGACGCTGCATTGTCGAACTTCCGCAAGTTGGTGGAAGTGAGAAATGCTGAAATGCCTCATGTTCTTCTTGGTGTAGGTACAATCAAAAATATGCAGCATGCAAAAGATTATCTAGCTGCAGGTGCTGATTTTTTAGTTAGTCCCGGATACATTCAAGACGTAGCTGAACACTGCGTGAAAAATGATATTTTCTTTGGCCCGGGTTGCATGACTCCAACCGATATCATAGCTGCTGAAAATGCGGGTATAAAATTTATCAAGTTATTCCCTGGTAATATTTTGGGTCCCGATTTCATGAGCAGCATCAAGGAAATCTTTCCTAAATTGGTATTCATGCCTACGGGTGGTGTAGATACAACCAAAGAGAGTATTGAAGGATGGTTTAAAGCAGGTTGTAAGGCAGTGGGAATGGGAAGCAAGCTGGTGAGTAAAAAACTGATGGAAGCAAAGGACTACGACGGAATTGAAAAGATTGCGAGAGAGGTTGTCCAACTGATCCAAAGCATTCGCGGATAAATCAATGATCACATATGAATAAGCGGGCACTGAAATTTTTACCTTTACTCATCATGACACTTGGAGTGCAGGCGCAGTATCAACCCCTTTATTCAAAAAAGATTCCTAACTATATCGATGCTCCCAATGAGGAGTCGACTGCCGTAACAGGCGGTATTTCCCGTATTTCCAAAGTTTCTATTCCAGGGTATGCTTTTTATCCTGCCAACAGAACCTCTCCAAGCCCCTGTGTTATTATTTGTCCCGGTGGCGGTTACACAATTTTAGCTGCAGAGCACGAAGGGACTGATATTGCTAGGTACTTTAATAACCTTGGCATACATGCTATCGTTTTAAAATACCGCATACCTTCTTCGAAGAATCAGGAAGATAAAAAAATAGCTCCGTTGCAAGATGCTCAGCAAGCCATCTACTTAGCTCGTAAAAATGCGAAAGAATGGGGCATCGATCCAACTAAAATAGGGATCATGGGATTTTCTGCAGGAGGGCACTTAGCTACTTCTTTGGGCGTGCATTATGACGACGTAAAAATTAAAATCAGCAAGAAGACTTCTCTACGTCCTGATTTTCAAATTTTAGGATATCCAGTAGTAAGCATTTCTAAATTTCCTCACATGGGTTCTCGAAATAATTTGTTGTCGCCAGATACAACTTCAAGCAACATAAGTTATTTTTCAAACGAACTTCACATCAATTCCAATACTCCACCGGCATTCTTGGTACACGCCAAAGACGATAAAGTAGTTCCAATCGAAAACGCTTATCTCTATGCAGAGGCATTAAAAATGAATGGAGTTGCATCGGAGGTATTTGTTTACGAAACAGGTGGACATGGATTTGGGTTGGTCAATAAAACGAGTCCACTTAAATGGACCGATGCTTTAGAAAAATGGATGACCGCTCAGGGTATCCTGGTAAAAAAATAATTTAGGTTTTTCCTCGCGAATTCACCCATACACCTGCGATAATCAACAACCCTGCACATAGTTTTACAAGTGTGAAGCTTTCACCCATCAAAATGATGGCACCCAATGATCCAAATAAAGGTTGAAAATAAATGAAGCTTCCTGTTTTTGATGGTCCCCATTTCATTACGCCCCAATTCATCATAAGATTGGCAGCCAAAGTGCCTAAGAGTACGATGTAGAAGATCGAAAACCAATCCCACCCCGAGAACTCAGTCCAGTTGGCATTCATAAAATCCTTTAAACTCAAGGGTAATGAAAAGATTGCTCCAAAAAGAAAAACAAAACGCAGAATAATTAAGGGGGAATATTTCTTTGATATTTTTCGAATCAAAATCAAATAGGTCGAATAACAAACAGAACCCGCTAGCACTAATAAATCGCCCCGAAGCACTGGCGGATGAGCGGATGCTGTATGAGATTTACTTAGGATTAAAATACATGCACCGGATAATCCCAGTGCTAAACCTAAAATTCTGTTCCACCCATAGCCTTCATTTAAGAAAACGGCTGCCAGCACTGTTACAATAATAGGAGTAGACATGATAAGCAACGAAGAGTGAATGGGATTGGTGGCTGAAATGCCCATGATGGAAAATGTCTGATTGAGTGTAATACCCAATAACCCTGCCAGCATCAGAAGGGGGTAGTCTTTTAATGCGATGCGGTCCTTAAATTTCATGAACCAGGGTAGCAGGATCAAGATCAGAGCTGTAAAAAATATTCTAGAGAATGATAATCCAAGTGCACCAATATGATGTGGTGCAATTTGTTTTACTCCGATCACATTGGTACCATAAAAAAAGTTGGCAGCTGTTAGGGCAGCCGCCAACTTCCATGGTGCAGTTTGATTATCTACATTAGTATTTGAAGACTTTTCCACCTGCCATTACCTCCTGTGTCTTTTCATCAAAAGTCACTTTCATTCCTGTTCTTGCTGCAGCATTTGACATGATGGTAGCAATAGAATGTGTATATCCAGCTTCAACAGGTGCATTGGTTTGCTTGCGGCTTCTAATACACTCCATCCAGTTTCTAACGTGTGCAGATGTTAATTGATCACCACCTGTATTAGCACCCGTCTCTACTTTCACTGCATTGTCAGTTAGATTCAATTCCGGCAACAAGAAGGATTTCATCTTCATGGCTTTGGCATGACGTTCAGTCAATCCGCCCTTAGGTGAAACCTTATTGGTGATCAGGTTAAGTTCACCGCCAACGCTGTAATACACTTCGCTGGCATTGTCGTCGCCGTTGTGCATGCGCGACATGAATACCACCTGAAATCCCTTTGATAAATCATTTGCTGGTCCGTAATCAAATACTGCTGTAGTGGTATCCCAGTTTCTTCTTCCGTCCTTCCATTGATAAACACCTCCGTTTGCAACAACACTGCGCGGGTGGGAGAGTCCGGTAAACCAATGCACTGTATCAATTTGGTGACTCATCCATTGTCCAGCCATTCCAGAAGAATACGGCCAGAACAAACGGTATTCCAAGTATTTTCTAGGATCAAATTTCTCAAAAGGACGATTCATCAAGTAGCGCTTCCAATCTAAATCCTCTTCACGGCATTTGGCTACCAAATCAGGCCTTCTCCATCTACCCGGTTGATTCACATTCCAGGTTAGCTCTACCATGGTGATATCTCCAAACTGTCCGGATTTGATAAACTTTTCAGCAGCATGGTAGTTAGCGCCTGATCTGCGTTGTGATCCAACTTGAATGATTCTATCGGATTCTTTCGCAGCCTTAAGAGCAGCTCTATTATCCTCCATGGTTTCTGCAAAAGGCTTTTCTACATAAATATCTTTCTTGGCCTTTAACGCTTCAATGGTATGTAAGGCATGCTGAAAATCGGCTGTTGATATGAATACCGCATCAACATCTTTTAATGCATACAATTCTTCGTTGTTTTTGCATCCAATGATATCATGTCCCATTTTTTCTTTCAGTACCGATACGCCTTCATCTCTTCTGAGTTTCCAGATATCGGAAACAGCTACAATATCGAAATTCATTTCCTTGTAGTGCTGCATAAATGCAGGGATTTGCGACTGGCGATGGCGATCAGAAAACCCAACCACACCTACACGAACCCGATCGTTTGCACCAATAATATTCCCGTACGAAGCTGCTGTCATGCCCATGGATGCCAATGCCGTAGCACCTGCTGCCTGGGCTGTTTTCTTGATGAATGTTCTCCTGTGAACCATATAAAGAATTTTTGGTTGGTTTAAGGTAACAAAATATTTGATTAGAGTTCTTTGATTTTTATACTTCTGAAGCTGACTTTGTCGCCATGATCTTGCAACAAGATCCTTCCTTTAGGAGCTAGGCCAAAATCTTTGGAGTTGGCGAATTTGCTTCTAGCGACTAAAGCTGAGAAAATGGGACCGCCTCTTTGGTATTCCACCATTTTCCAACCGTTGAGCCAATGCTCAACCATTCCGTTGGGATGCGCGATGATTCTTCCGCGATTCCATTGTCCAATAGCAATTCGATCTCTACGAGCCGCTTTGGTATCAAGTCCAGTGGCAGCAGGAATCAGATCATAGAGAGAAGACATGGTTCTGTTACCAGCCGCTCCTGCTTTCGCATCCGGGTGTTTGGCATCATCAAGGATTTGATATTCCAATCCCAAAACAGATTTCTTCTCAGGGTATTCCTGAACAAAATATTTCAATCCCGAATTAGCTGTATCGGTAAGCTTGAATTCAAATTGAAGATCAAAAGCGGCAAATTCTTTTTCTGTAACGATATCACCACCTTCTTTTCCTTTGGATGAAGGATCATTGTGAACAGTCAGCTCCCCATTGTTTACCGTCCATACCTGATCAGGAAATGTTGTTTTATTTGCACCTCTCCAACCCTTGCTGCTTTGTCCATCCCACAACAAAGAGTATCCTTGTTTTTCTTCTTCAGAGCTGATGTTATTATTCAAAAGATTAACTACAAAAATGTTGTCCGAGGGAGTAGGTTTGAGGTTTATTGTTTTGATTTTAATATTCTTCCAATGAATTTCTTTTCCTTCATCCTCTTGCTTTTGGATGGAATGAACCTGCAGCGCTATGAATCCCTTAGGAGTCATGTCATCAATTACATATGCACAGGGTACACCGTTAATCCATGTGCGAATGCTGTTGCCGATGCATTCGATTTTATAATGATTCCAATCGTTGGGCTTAAATGCTTTTTTTGCAGCTGGATTAAATTCAAGAGGGTAGAGCCAACCTCTTCTTGCCTCATCATAAATACCGCCGCTCCATGCACGTGGTGAAGGATCTACTTCAGCTTGATATCCAAAAACACGATCGGGAATTTTGCTGTTGCTCATTTCTGTTGATGCATTTCCGGCTTCGCTTCTAAACTGAACTCCTGAATTCATGTTGGCAAACATTTTCAGATCCAACTCCAAAACAAAATCGCCATAGAGTTTTTCGGTTGCCAAAAATGAATTGGGCTCCCCGAATTTTGTGGTTCCTACAATTTCACCGTTACGGACTTCATACTTGGCTTTGCCATTGAGTTGCTTAAATCCGCTGAGGTCTTTTCCATTGAAAAGCGATACCCAATCATTCGGTTTTTGTTGTGCGAATAGAGATAGTGAAAGGACAATTGAGAAAAGGGTCAATTTTATTTTCATGGTAAACAATTTTAAATTGATTTAAACACCACCGAAAGCAACAAAACCTCCATCAACCTGAAGATCAGTGCCGTTTACAAATTTGGAAGCATCGCTTAATAAATAAATAATAGCGCCTACCAATTCACTAGGGTTGCCCATGCGATTGACAGGAGTCTTTTTTACTACCAAGTTTCCTCTTTCGGTATACGTGCCATCGGGATTGGTAAGCAGTGTTCTGTTTTGTTCTGTTAAAAAGAAACCAGGCATCACGGAATTCACTCGTATTTTATCGCCATGGCGTTTTGCAGTTTCTACTGCCATCCATTTGGTAAAACAATCTACTCCGGCTTTGCCAATGCTATATCCCAATACGCGCGTGATGACTTGCTTTGAGCTCACCGATGAAATATTGATGATGCTGCCTCCCGATTCTTGTTTAGCCATTACGGCTCCGATTACTTTTGTCGGGATGATGGTGCCATAAAGATTGAGGTCAAGTACATTTTTCAATCCCTCTATATTCATTTCAAACACATCTTTATCAGGCATGATTACTCCTTGAGGCATATTGCCGCCAGCACCATTGATCAAGCCATCTATTCTTCCGTATGTTTCAAGAGCGATATCTCTTAGCTTTTCAATATCGCGTTCATCTAAGACGTTTGCTTTAACAAAAATAGCTTTCCCGCCTTTCTGCTTGATTTCATCAACTCGTTTACTTCCTTCTTCTTCGTTTCTTCCCACTATCACAACGGAACCGCCGAAGTCAACAATTCCATCTACAAAAGCTTTTCCTAATATTCCGGTACCGCCGGTTACTACGATGACTTTATCTTTTAAAGAGAAAATTTGGTTGTAGGGCATTTTAGTGTTGTTAGTTTTTAGGTTTTGAGTTTTGTGTTTGTTGTGGGTTAAATCACCACCCCGCCTCGCTTCGCGAGGCACCCCTCCTTGGAGGAGGGGAATCATTTTTTGGTTCCCTATTCCCTCGTCCCTCGTCCCTTTTCCCTATTCCCTATTCCCTCTTCCCTCGTCCCTCGTCCCTTTTCCCTATTCCCTATTCCCTTTTCCCTATTCCCTCTTCCCTCTTCCCTCGTCCCTCGTCCCTATTCCCTTTTCCCTCGTCCCTCGTCCCTTTTCCCTCTTCCCTCTTCCCCCATATTCCTCAAAATCCCCACCTGCAACCCCCTAATCTCTGCCAAGCCTCTTAATCTGCCGATGCAGGAATATCCGGGGTTTGTGACTTTCTTAAGATCGTCGATCATTTGGTGACCGTGATC
>JAULVY010000061.1:0-12670 GCA_032110825.1 Chitinophagaceae bacterium
ATTTAAATCAAATATCCCCCGAAGAAAAATTCACGTATTTGCAATTCAAAAAAGCCAAAGATCAACTGGAGTCTCAAGCGAAAGATGCAGCCATGTATGTTTTGATCTTGAAAGATGTGGTAGCCAAAATCCCTTCGGCCGACAGCATTCTAACTGCAGCATTAGGTAAAAAGCAATACACGGGCGATGAGTTGCAAGAATTTAAAACATCAGATCCTTTGGTTGGTAAAGCGCGTACTACAGTATTGGGATTCTTTCAACAAACCAGGCAAATGGAAAACAACAACGTAACGCTGATCAACGAGTTGGTGCAGTTTTACGAAGGTGAAAAATCCAAATTGGACGCAGTAGAAAAAGAGCCTCAAAAATACAGAGCTCAAGTGGTGAAAGATAATTACGATGACCCGAATGACCGTTTTTATGGAAACCAGGATGTGATGGGTACTGATGCCTCACACGGTACGCATGTGTCAGGAATCATTGGTGCTGTGCGCAACAACAACATTGGTATGAAGGGGGTTGCCAATCACGTAGAAATCATGACCATTAGAGCAGTACCTGATGGTGACGAACACGATAAAGACATTGCCAATGCCATTCGCTATGCAGTAGATAATGGTGCTTGGGTAGTTAATATGAGTTTTGGTAAAAGCTTTTCACCAGAGAAAAAATGGGTTGATGAAGCTGTTGCCTATGCAGAAAGCAAAGGTGTATTGTTGGTTCATGCAGCTGGAAATGACTCCAAAGATGTTGATGTAGAAGATAATTTTCCCTCTCAAAATCAATTCAACGACACCAACCGTATTTTTTCAAATTGGATCAATGTAGGAGCAAGCGGATCTTCTGAAAATGAGATTGCCGCCACATTTTCCAATTACGGGAAAAGAGAAGTAAGTGTATTTGCGCCAGGTGTTAGAATCTATTCAACTATACCAGGCGGAAATACCTACGGTGAAAAAGACGGAACCAGCATGGCTTCTCCCGTAGTAGCTGGACTGGCTTCGTTAATCCTCTCCTATTATCCTGAGTTAACTGCGCAGCAAGTAAAATCAATCCTTGAAAAAACTGTAACAAAAATCAACGGTAAGGTAGTTACACTCCCAGGCACTGAAGATGAAATGGTGGCTATGGAAGAGATCTCTTCGGCAGGAGGAATTGTAAATGCATATGAGGCTTTAAAATTAGCAGCCACACTCAAAGGAGAACGTAAATTAGAGCCGGAAAAGAAAGTACCCGCCGTTAAAAAATCAACCAAAAAGTAGATACCGCTTACACTCCTTTTACCAATACGGATTGCGTTATCATATCATTGATAACCTGAGATGTTTCCGCAATGTAGATGTCTTTGGAGAGATTGGTTATCCACTGCTTTCTACGCTCTAACTTATCATTATCTGCTTCCAACCTTTTTTGATCAGACTCCAGCATCGTTACACTTAGGGGTTTAATGCCCTTATTGGATTCCTCAATTTTCTTGAAAGAATCGCGCATCTCTTTTTGATCTTTCCGGTATTTATCTAAATTCAAGGAGTATTCACGTTCGTTTGATTTTTCAATCAGTTTTGAAGTTTCCTGAATGGCATTGAATGCAGCGTTTACGGAAACGCGTTTCATGCTGTTTTGTTTGATTGATTCTTCATTAAAAAACGAAGGGACTTTGGTATAAAAAGCTTTTTGAATTTCATCCCAAGGTAAAGCGTCTGGATTGTCTTTTTCCCTGTACTTCAAACTCTCGTATTGATCAGGTAAAATGATATTGGGGGTTACCCCTTTCAATTGCGTGGAGCCTCCGTTGATGCGGTAGAATTTTTGTAGCGTTAATTTAAGAGTTCCCAACTCACTTGCGTCTTTATTAAACAACAACGAAGTTGACTCTAATCCGATATTACGTTGAACAGTGCCTTTGCCAAATGTAGATGTACTTCCAATTACAATACCCCTTCCATAGTCCTGGATTGCGGCAGCGAATATTTCAGATGCGGAAGCTGAAAACTCATTTACCATTACGGTTAGAGGGCCATCGTAAAGCACAGTTCTATCTCGATCTCTAAGAACGGTTGGATTACCCTCTCGATCTTTTACTTGAACAATAGGCCCTTCAGGAATAAAAAGCCCAACCATTTGAACCACATCGTAAAGCGAACCACCACCATTGTTACGAAGATCCATGATGATTCCTTCAACCTGCTGTTCTTTTAATTTTATGATTTCACGAGCTACATCCTGAGAGCATTTTGGACCATTGGGTCGTTCCCAATCTGCGTAAAATTCTGGCAAATAGATGTAGCCGATTTTTCTGCTGTTTTCTTGAATTACTGCACTTCTGGCATATGTTTCATCGAGAATAACTTCTTCACGGATCATTGATACGATTTGAATATTCCCATCAGCTTTTTTTATTGTTAGCCGAACTTCTGTACCCTTCTTTCCACGTATCAATGCAACAGCCTCCTCGGTTTCAAATCCTGTTAGATCAACAGGCTCATCGGCACCTTGAGCTACTTTTAGTACTTGATCTCCTACAACAATTCGTTGCGAACGCCATGCAGGGAGTCCAGCTACAATCGTAGCAACACGTATGGCCCCTTCGTCGTTCCGCAATGATGCACCAATACCATAAAAACGTCCACTCATTTGTTCGTCAAACGAACGCTTTTCAACAGGAGGGAAAAAGGTGGTGTGAGGATCCATGTAGTTGGCAATAACTTTTACCAGCATGTCAAAACGCTCATCCGGCTTTATTTTGTTTAACATTCTTTCAAAATTTCTAGCCATGATGGTTTTTACTTTGGCGCGTGCCTCGGCTTCCAAAACAACATCAGACTTGAACAGACTATCGCCTTTCTTCAATTGATTGCGTTGATCTAGCATATCTGAGTATCGTTCCAAAACCAAATACTTGAGGCGTTTGCGCCAGGTTTCTTTACGTGCAGATTCATTTTTGGAGTAATCCAATTTTTCGGGATCCAAAACCACGGTTTCATCACCTGTAAACTCAAAGGGCTGTTGAAGCAATTCAGGATACAGGGAATTGAGCTCTTTGCCTCTTTTTAAAAACAATTGATCAACGGCATAAAAGAATTGAATGGGAGCACCTTTCAATTCATCATCAATTGTATTTTCAAATTTTTTTAATTCCCGTAAATCAGATGCAAGAAAAATATTTTTATCTGGATCAAGAGCTTCCAAGTACTTTGCCATAATGGCTTTTGAGAAGTTGTCATCAATTTTCTTTGGACTGTAATGTGCAGCCTCTAGCATTTCAGCTACTTGATTAAAGATTTGTTGATACTTATCAGGTGGGTTTACCAAGCCCGTAGAATTGAAAGCAATCAAAAAGCCAGTTACCACCAAAACAATAACTACGGGAAGCGACCTTTTACTCAACATAAACGTTTGAATTTTAGATGACATATCTACCAAAATTAACCCATTTAGAAGCCTGTTCTTGGAATAAATTGGAGGAATGGCTAAAAATAATGTTAAGAATAAAAAAAGGGATTCCGCAATTGGAATCCCTCGGGAGGATGATGGGTTTCGAACCCACGACCTTCTGAACCACAATCAGATGCTCTAACCAACTGAGCTACAACCTCCGTTTTGGTGGACTGCAAAATTAAGGAAATGTTTTCTTCATCAAAAACGAATTTGCCCTCAATAGTTCAATTACCTTTGCAAAAATTTAGCGATTCATGAATTATTGGCTATTCCTTATTCCCTTGATTTCTGCTTTTATTGGATGGTTTACCAATTGGATTGCCATTAAAATGCTTTTTCACCCCAAAAATCCTATACAGATCTTGGGCATCACCTTTCATGGCATTTTCCCAAAACGCCAACGACAATTTGCCGAAAAGCTTGGAAAATTGGTCAGCAACGAATTGTTATCCTTTTCAGACATTGAACAAAAAATCACCAATCCAAAGAATCTAAATACACTCATGCCCTTTGTTGAGGGAAAAGTGGATGATTTTTTAAGAAAAAAATTAAACGAAGTTTTCCCAATAATATCGATGTTTATTGGAGACAATACAATCAACCAATTGAAGTCTGTTTTTATGAATGAACTGGAAACCATGTTTCCAGAATTGATCGGCAAGTATGTAAAAAATCTTCAATCTGAATTGGATCTTGAAAAGATAGTTGTAGAAAAAGTTACAGGATTTTCCAGCGATAAGCTTGAAGAAATACTTACGCAAATCATGTCTAAAGAATTCCGATTCATAGAGATAATAGGCGGTATTTTAGGTTTCGTCATTGGCCTTTTACAAATAGGAATTACCCTGCTTACATCCTGAACATTATAGGACTTTTCGTGTTTTAACCCTTTCTTATCACTTACAACGAAAGGATACCTGATCGTCAGGCATCAAATAGGCATAAAAATCAGATAATGAAGTATTTGTTGACCGTTTTTTTATTATGTGTAGTTACCCTTTCTTTTTCCCAAATTCCTGGTGGAGGTAGGCCCGCAGGTGGACAAAATATGAATATGGGAAGATTTTACGGCAAAGTAGTTGATCAATCTACGAATAAGTCAATTGAGGCTGCATCTGTTCAACTCCTGCAGAATAAGATGGACACAGCAACCAAGAAAAGGAGAGATTTTGTGATTTCCGGTCAACTTACCAAAGGAAATGGTGATTTCACTTTAGAAGGGCTGCCTATCATGGGACAGTTTAAACTCAAAATTTCTGCCATAGGATACCTCACAATGGAGAAGGAAGTAAAGTTTAATGTCAATTTACAGGGAGGTGATTTTTCCAAAATTATGAACAACATAGACGTAGATCTTGGAAATATCAAAATGGAGCAAGATGCAAAGCAATTAGAAGAGATTAAGATAATCGCTACTAAGCCTTTTATGCAAATGGGTGTGGATAGAAAAATTTTCAATGTAGAAAAAAATCTAATGTCCACCGGTCAGACTGCATCCGAATTGATGAAAAATATTCCAGGTGTTGATGTAGATATCGATGGTAACGTAAGTTTAAGAAACGCAGCTCCTACCATCTTTGTTGATGGTAGACCTACCAATCTTACCTTGGATCAAATACCATCTGATGCTATTCAGAGTGTTGAATTGATTACAAATCCTTCTGCAAAATATGACGCTTCTGGTGGCATGTCGGGTATCATCAATATTGTCCTTAAGAAAAATAG
Organism: Chitinophagaceae bacterium; assembly: GCA_032110825.1. GTDB lineage: Bacteria > Bacteroidota > Bacteroidia > Chitinophagales > Chitinophagaceae > Pollutibacter. The sequence continues at coordinate 5,164 of JAULVY010000061.1, forward strand.
AAAAGCAGGCTACAACGGTAACATTCGGACGGGAATCGACTCCCGCGCAATGCCCAATTTCGGCGGAGATATCAACATCAAGCAAGATAAAGTAAATGTATTTGCAAGCTCAATGTATAATCAACGCAAATCCATTGGCGAGGGCAACTCTCTCCGCGAGGAGTTTTTTGCATCCCCCACCATACGGTATGATCAAAATAATAAACCCAGAAGTACCGGCTTCTTCAATTTCAACCGTGCGGGTTTGGATTATTTCATAGACAACAGAAATACCTTAACCGTATCCGGCAGCTTTGTAAGGGGTAAGTTTAATAATACAGATTTACTTTCCATTCAAACAGATACGCTCTACTCTACCGGAATCAGATCTATTTTGTCTGACCGAGAAATAAACAACTCCTTTAATTTCAAAAATTACGGTGGCGCTGTTGGATACAAAAAGTTGTTTAGCAAACAGGGAATGGAGTTAACAGCAGATTTTAATTATAACAATAGCAATAATTTTAGTAATGGTGGATTTCAAACACAGTATTTTGATTTAAGCAACAATCCCAAAGGTGGATTGATTGATCAAAAACAAAATGGAAAAGGCAGTAATAATTTTTATACAGTACAAACTGACTTCACCAATCATTTGGGAGAAAAAGCCAAACTTGAATTAGGCGGACGAGTAGCGATTCGAAATTTTCAAAGTGAAAACTTAAACTACATCTACAACATCGCTCTAGACCAGTATATTCCTATCACGTCAATCAACGCCAATTATAAGTTTACTGATAATGTATATGCTCTGTATGGAACCTATTCAAACGTAATTGGAAAGAAAACGAATTATCAAGTTGGGTTGCGTGCAGAAAGTTCTGTTTATGAAGGCACACTTCTTACCAACAATAGCACGTTTGGAAATCAATATCCGCTTAGCCTTTTCCCAAGTTTGAACCTAACACATCAAATTGATCAAAGTCAGGATATCCAATTCAGCTTTGCTCGAAAAATAAACCGCCCCAATTTCTTTCAAATTCTTCCTTTCGTAGATTATACAGATTCATTGAACATCAGCAGAGGAAATCCGGGCTTGATACCTGAATTTACCAACTCGATGGAGTTGAATTATCAAAAATCGTTTAAAGGAAATCACAGTATTTTCTTCAGTGCTTATTTCAAACAAACCGATGATTTGATTACACGCTATCAGATCAAAGAAGAAAGTGCAATCCCGGGAAAAGATGTTTTGATCAATACGTTTATCAATGCCAACAGCAGCAGAGCTTATGGACTTGAGTTTACCGCTAGGAATCCTATTGCAAAATGGTTGGAATTGACCACCAATTTGAACTTTTTCAATTCAGCCATCAACAGCAGTAATTTACAAGTTGATTTAAACAATTCTCTTTGGAGCTTTTTTGGCAAACTCAATATGAATATCAAAATGCCTAAAAACTTCACACTCCAGCTCACTGCGGATTACAGGAGCAAGTCCATTTTACCCCAAAACGGTAGTGGCGGAGGTGGTGGTGGAGGCGGTCGCGGTGGCAGCGGCGGTGGAGGCTGGAGTGGAGGTCCCGGAGGTTTTAATCAGACAACTGCACAGGGATATGTTCAACCCAATTACGGGTTTGAATTTGCCCTTCGCAAAGATTTCCTAAAAGACAAAAGAGGGTCTCTTACATTCAGCATGAACGACATGTTTAAAACAAAAGTATTTGGATCGTATTCTGAATCAAACTTCTTTACTCAAACCAATTCACGCAGAAGAGATTGGCAGGTTCTTCGGGTTAATTTCAGTTATCGATTTGGAAAAATTGATGCTACGTTGTTTAAAAGAAAGAATACGCGAAGCGGAATGGATGGCATGCAAGAAGGAATGAATATGCAACAATAAAAGAGAAGCCGCTTACAAAGCGGCTTTTTTTTATTTTTTCCCTACCAGCATAGGAACGAAAGAAAATTCATCAAATTTTTCTTCCACGTATGACCCATCGGATTGTTTAGTAATTCTGTGCATACGTTGATTTTCTCCTTCGTCCAAAGGAAGCACCATAGAACCGCCGATCTTCAATTGACCTAATAATTTTTCAGGAATAAAAGGAGCAGCCGCTGTAATGAGTATTTTATCAAACGGCGCATACGTTGGCAACCCGTCAAATCCATCTCCGTAGAATAAATTAAGTGTGGGGTACTTTTTTAAAAATGAAAAGGTCTTATTTGCATCAAATAATTTTTTTTGTCGTTCTATGCTGTACACTTTTACTTTTAATTCTGCCAATACAGATGCCTGATAGGCACTACCCGTTCCAACTTCTAATACTTTTTCAAAGGGTTTGAGCTGTAACAACTGGGTTTGATATGCAACGGTATACGGTTGACTGATTGTCTGCTCCTCTCCTATGGGGAAAGCCCTGTCTTCGTATGCCATTTTCTCAAATGCAGAATCTAAAAAAAAATGCCTGGGCACATTTTGAATTGCGGCAAGAACGTGTTCATCCGTTATGCCTTTTTCTCGTATTTGATCTACCAGTTTTTTTCTAAGTCCCTTGTGTAAATAACTATCTTCTGTTTTTCGCATGATTCATCTTATCACTGTCCAGCAATACTACACATTCAAATCCTGAATGATTTGATCAATTTTTACGCCCAGCTGTTGATATTGGCTATCAAAATCCTCTACCTGATCCAATTTTCCTTGAACGCTAAAGTAAAACTTAATCTTAGGTTCTGTTCCAGATGGACGAGCACTGACTTTACTTCCATCCTTTAATACAAATTGCAACACATTGCTTTTGGGCAGATTAATTTCTGAAATCTGACCATTGGTTAAATTGGTTGCTTCTCTTTTTTCATAGTCGTATAGCCCTACAACTGGAATACCAGCTAGAGTAGAGGGAGGATTCATCCGAAAACGTTCCATCATAGCAGCAATTTGTTCTTGACCATCTCTCCCCTTTTTAGTTATGGAAACTAAATGTTCGCGAAATAATCCATACTGCTTATAAATTTCAATCAGTTTGGCGAATAAGGATTTGCCCTGGTCTTTTTCAAAAGCAGCCATTTCACAAAGAAGTGCAACAGCACTTACAGCATCTTTATCGCGCAACTGACTTCCAATCATAAGTCCATAGGACTCTTCACCACCTATGATATAGTTTTCATCGTTTTCTTTTTCTTTTATCAATTCTGCAATCCATTTGAAACCGGTCAGTACATTGTAGCAATTGATTTCATTTTGAGCAGCAATGATGTCGATAAGATCGGTTGTAACAATGGTTTTAACCACCATATCGTTTGGCTTTGCCAATCCTTTCTTTTTTCGGGCTTCAATCATATAATTGAAAGCCAGAACAGCCGTTTGATTTCCATTTAACAAAACCCATTTTCCATGATTGTCTTTCACCCCTACACCTACGCGATCGGCATCTGGGTCAGTCCCTAATAAAATATCGGCATCTATTTGTTCGGCTTTTTTAAGTCCCAAACTCATGGCTTCACTCTCCTCAGGATTGGGGTATACTACCGTTGGAAAATTTCCATCGGGAACAATTTGGTCATTTACCAGATGAACATTTTCAAAACCAAAATCCTGAAGCACATCGGGCACCAATTTAATTCCTGTTCCGTGAATGGGGGTATACACGATTTTAAGGTCTTTCTGGCGATTTATCACATCGGGATAAACACTGAGGCTTTTAACCATTGCGCGGTATGCCATATCCATGTCATTGCCTAGGATATGAATATGGTCTTCTCCACCATTCCATTTTACCTCATCAACTCCTGCAATTCGATCAACTTCAGCAATAACATTTTTATCATGTGGAGGCACCAATTGCCCACCATCATTGAAATAAGCTTTATACCCATTGTACTCCTTTGGATTGTGGGAGGCAGTACAAACAACACCACCATGGCAGTGTAAATGGCGAATAGCAAAAGAGAGTTCCGGTGTTGGTCGAAGGGATTCAAATAGGTAGACCTGAATTCCATTAGCAGCCATTACATGTGCTGTAATTTCAGCAAAACTCCGGCTGTTGTTCCTTGAATCGTGTGCTATGGCAACCCGTATTTGCTGATTGGCAAATGTTTTGATCAAGTAATTGGCAAATCCTTGTGTAGCCATACCAATCGTGTATTTATTGATTCGGTTAGTACCTACACCCATCACACCTCTCAAACCGCCCGTTCCAAATTCTAGATTCCGGTAAAAAGCATCCGCAAGTTCTTGAGGATTATTTTGTTGAAGAGAGCGAATTTCAGACTTTGTAGCTTCATCTACCTTACCAGTCAGCCATTTATCTAAATTTGCTTGTACAACGGGGTCCATCTTCGGTTATTTTTGCAAACATAATAAAGGTGGCTTAATTGCAAGTACCTTAGAAAGAATAAAGGAAAAATGAAGCATTTGGTTGGGATTCTGCTATTGTGTATAAGCCTGGTAAGCTCGGCAAGATCCAGTGTATTCCAGTTTGACAGTCTCCCGCCTGTAAATCAAACAAAAAAATGGGTTCTGGGATCCGTGCAAGTTGGGCTTTGGGCTGGCTCGTTCATTGCATTGAATAATGCTTGGTATGCAAACTATCCCAAGTCGAAATTTCACTTGTACAACGACTCAGGTGAATGGTTGCAAATGGACAAGATTGGACATGTATGGTCTACATACCAAATCAGTGAACATACAAGCAACATCTGGAGGTGGGCTGGGATGAATAGAGAAAAAGCTGCATGGATAGGTGCAATCAGTGGCATGGGGTATTTGAGTGTTATAGAGATATTGGATGGTTATTCCGACAAATGGGGATTTAGTATTCCTGATGTAATGGCGAATGCAACAGGTGCTGCAGTTTTTCTGTTGCAAGAAAAAGCTTGGAAAGAGCAGCGTATCCGATTTAAACTCTCCTACTACCCAGTAGGCTATGGCGCATTGCGAGATCGTGCTGATGATCTATTTGGATCCGGAGGGGTGGAGAAAGTTTTGAAAGATTACAATGGACAAACCTATTGGGCAAGCATCAATATCAAAAGTTTTTTCCCTGATTCTAAATTTCCTTCTTGGTTGAATCTGGCATTGGGTTACGGGGCTAAAACCATGTTGGGTGGATATGAAAACACATGGAAAGATCAAAACAACAATACCATCAACAGACCGGATATTCCCAGATTCAGGAGGTACCATCTCTCAGCTGATCTTGATCTAACGAAAATTCAAACCCAGAACAAAACCCTCAAAACAGTATTCTCTATTTTTAACGTACTCAAAATTCCTGCTCCTTCCTTAGAATTGGATAGCCGAGGACAAATTAAATTTCATCCCCTGTATTATTAACCTGTTGTACTTTTATGTAACGCAATGATGTTTGTATTTCCTCAATTTTTGTTTTCTGTTGTTTTTGTATCGGCAATGTATCTTTTTATAAAAAGAGTTATGCTGGTCAGAAAAGTAATTGGTATAGGAAAACCATATACACCCTCCAATACGGTTACAGACCGAATGCGCAATCTTTTGCTTTTGGCGTTTGGTCAAAAAAAAATGTTTAAAAACCCAGGAGTAGCCATTTTGCACGCCATTGTTTACGCTGGATTCATCATCATCAATATTGAATTGTTGGAAATTATACTCGATGGAATCCTCGGTACACATCGAATTCTCCTAGCCTGTATACCATCCTTGTACATGTATTTAATTAATACCTTTGAAATACTGGCGTTTGCTGTTATCATTGCCTGTGTTATTTTCATTATTCGAAGAAATTGGGTTTCTATACCCAGATTACAAGCACCCGATTTAAAAGGATGGCCTAATCGAGATGCACACATCATTTTAATAGCTGAAATCGTATTGATGTTTTTGTTTTTGCAAATGAATGCTGCGGATACGCTTTTGCAAAAAAGAAACATTCAACCTTATCAAGGAGCTTGGACTGGAGATTTCATTTTTTCATCTCTATTCCACCCGCTAATGAACCATTTATCTACAGAGCTACTCGTTGCTACAGAGCGGATTTATTGGTGGTTGCATATTCTTGGCATACTGGCGTTCATGAACTATTTATCACGCTCCAAACATTTGCATATCATCCTTGCTTTCCCTAACAGCTACTATGCTTCATCTGCATCAAGTGGTACAATTCAAAACATGCCTTCCATTCAACGAGAAGTATTGTTGAGTATGAATCCGGGAAGTGTAGAAGTAACAGAGAATGAAACACCCTCTTCATTTGGAGCCAAGGATATTCAAGATTTAAGTTGGAAAAATATTTTAGATGCTTACAGCTGTACGGAATGTGGAAGATGTTCAGCTGCATGTCCAGCAACACTAACCGGAAAAAAATTATCGCCTCGGAAAATCATGATGGCAACAAGAGACCGGGCTGAAGAAATTGGAAAAGAGATTTCAAGCGGAAAATCAGTTGGTCAAGATTCAAAATCCCTTTTATATGATTATATAACTGAAGAGGAATTGAGGGCATGCACCACATGTCAGGCTTGTATTGAAGAATGTCCAATAGGAATTCGTCCCATGGACATTATTGTTGAGCTCAGAAGGTATTTGGTTATGGAAAAAAGTTCTGTACCAGGTTCATGGGCATCTATGTTTTCAAATACGGAAAGTAATTTTGCCCCTTGGAAATTTTCACCAGATCAACGTGATGAATGGAATAAGGGATAGAATTAAGCCGAAAAGGAAGTTTCAATTTTTATCTTTGCATAAATAGAATATCATGCTAGTACCCTTGCTTTCAGAAGTTCATGCACAAGGAAAAACTCCCGAGATATTATTTTGGGTTGGTTGTGCAGGAAGTTTTGACGAAAGAGCTCAAAAAATTACAAAGGCATTTGCTGAAATTCTTACTCATGCTGGTGTTTCATTTGCTATTTTAGGAAATGAGGAAACCTGTACAGGTGATCCTGCGCGAAGAGCTGGCAATGAATTTTTGTTTCAAATGATGGCCTATCAAAACATTGAAACATTAAACAGATATCAAGTTAAAAAAATTGTTACGGCTTGTCCCCATTGCTTCAATACGTTAAAAAACGAATATCCTGAATTGGGTGGAACCTATGAAGTTATTCATCATACCCAGCTGCTTCAAGAATTGATTGATCTAGGAAGGTTGATTGTAAAAGGTGGCGGAATATTTAAGGGCAGAAAGATCACCTATCACGATTCCTGCTATTTGGGCAGAGCAAATGGCATATACGAAGCACCCAGAAAAGTATTGGAGCAATTGGATGCAGATTTAACAGAGATGAAAAGATGTAAATCCAATGGTCTGTGTTGCGGAGCCGGAGGTGCACAATTGTTTAAAGAAGAAGAATCTGGAATCAAGCGAATAAACGAAGAGCGAACACAAGAAATGGTAGAAATAGGTGCAAGCATTGTAGCAGCAGCTTGTCCCTTTTGCACAACGATGTTAACCGATGGCATCAAAGCCAAAGGAAAGGAAAATGAAATTGAAATCATGGATATTGCAGAACTTCTTGCAAAAAATTTGAACAATGAATCTTGAATACA
>JAULVY010000062.1:0-3734 GCA_032110825.1 Chitinophagaceae bacterium
TTATCAACAACAATACTCAACCTTTTTTTCATTTATTAACAACCATAATTTTTAAAAAACCTGTGGATTATTAAATACTAAAATGTGATTAAAACCAAAAAATCAGGCTCTAAAGTTCAATTCAAATAAACACCCAAAATAATCAACAGAGGGGAGTGAAAAAAAAGACCAGTTTTATACATATTTTATAGGGTTTTCCACAGTTTGTTAATAACCCTATTTTACCCTATTTTTGCTCCCTCTTTTAATAGAAATTATATGTCAATCATTCAAAAAATTCGGGACAAGGCAGCGGTTTTTTTAACTTCAATGATTACCATTAGTCTTCTAGGCTTTTTGGTACAAGACGCATTTATTGGTGGAGGCAGTAGTATGTTCAATAGCCAACCTACCGTTGCTGGCACCATTAACGGGAAAAAGGTTGATTTATTGGAGTTTAACCAAAAAGTAAACCTCGTTGAACAAAATTACCGTTCCCAAGGAATGCAGAGCAATGAGATAATGACACAAACCATTATTGAAAACATTTGGAACTCTTATATACAAGAAGAGATTGTAAAGTCTGAAACAAAAAAACTAGGGTTAACCGTAACAGCCAAGGAGATGGGTGCTGTTTTATTTTCAGAAGAAGCCCCCCAAGAGTTTAAACAACTATTTACCGACAGAAATACAGGAGCCTATGATATTAATGCAGCAAAGAATTGGCTTAACAGTATGAAAAAAAATACCAGACAAGAAGATATAAATAACATTAACGAACAATTGATTAAACCAGTAGAGATTAATCTTCTTACCCAAAAATACACATCGTTATTTGCCCAAGGATCTTATGCTCCCAAATGGATGATTGAAAAAATGACAGCAGACAACAACGCATTTGCTTCAATTTCTTTTGTTGGTATTCCATATGCCGCTATTTCTGATAGCCTGGTTAAAGTAACGGATAGTGAAATAAGCGACTACGTAAAAAAACACAAAAATGATTTTAAACAAGAACACGTAAAAAGTGTAGCCTATGTGTCTTTTAGTGCAAACCCCACACAGGTAGATACACTCCGGGTGTATAATTTGTTAAATGAATTAAAGCAAGACTTTGTTGCATCAGCTGATGCAAAAGGGTTTGTTACCAAAAACAATACATCGTTGCCCTTCTTTGATGGTTTTGCGCTAAAGTCTAAAATTCAAATGAGTGCAAAAGATTCGGTAGTTTCTATGTCAAACGGATCGGTGATCGGCCCATATCTAGATGGCGGAAGCTATGTGCTTGCTAAGAAATTAGAAACACGCACACTGCCCGATAGTATTAAAGTGAGACATATACTTATTGGTGTTGTAGATCCTCAAACCGGACAAATGAAGAGGGCAGATAGTGCAGCTAAAAAAACTGCGGACAGTATTTTTAGTGTTATAAAAACCGGAGGAAACTTTGGAGCACTTGCTCTTGCGTTGAGCGAAGATGAAGGAAGTAAGAACAACGGGGGGGAATACAATTTTTCTTCTGTTGATATGGGAACGCTCGCAAAGGGATTTGCTGATTACATTTTCTATGGGAAAAAGGGAAACAGCGGAGTTGTAAAAACAGAGTTTGGGTACCACATTATAGAAATATTAAATCAATCCAACTTCGAAGAAGCGTATAAGGTTGCTTACTTATCAAAGCCAATACTAGCAAGTGAAGAAACAGATAGCTATGCATCTACATCGGCTGCCCGATTTGCATCAGAAAGCAAAGATCCAAAATCATTTGATGCTGCGGTTGCAAAAATGAAGCTTATGAAAGGTGTGGCAGACAACGTAAAGCAAATGGATTATAGCGCCGGACCCCTAGCGTCAAGAGCAATTGTAAAGTGGATTTTTGACAACAAGGTTGGCACAGTTTCCGAACCTTTTGATCTAAAAGACCAGTATGTGGTAGCCATGGTAACGAATGAGATAAAAGAAGGTGTTCAGCCAGCAGCAGTAGCAAGGGTATTGGTTGAACCCACCATAAAGAACAGGAAAAAAGCCGAGCAAATCGCCCAAAAAGTAGGAGGCGAGAAAAATGTGGACAAGCTTGCCTCTCTATTGGGAGGAATTCCAGGAAGGGTAGATACCCTCCGCTTTGCTGATCCATTTGTTCCAAATCTTGGAACAGAAACTAAAGTAATTGGTGCAGCGTTTGATAAAAAGAATCTGTCTAATATATCGAAAGCTATCGATGGCCAAAACGGAGTCTTTTTCGTTTCGGTTAATCAGATAGGTTCTCTTCCTAGTTCTGTTGTTGATGTAAGCGCTCAGCAAAAAGCAATTAACAATCAACTAAGACAATATGCTGGGTATAGCACAATGGAAGGATTAAAAACCGCAACGAAAATTGAGGACAAGAGAAGAGAGGCTGGATACTAGAACGCACTGCTCATGAGAAAACAAACACGCGGCCACCCAATGGGTGGCTGTCGTTTTTTAGAATAATTTTGATATATGGAACAGATAAGGAATAAGGTTGCAGAAAGTGGAATCCTAACACTGGATCTGGAAAACTATTATCCTGTTGAAGAGGTTGTTGAGTTTGATCTAAAGCCCTTTTTGTTCATGGAAATGATTTTGAAAGAAAAAGAATTTCGCGAGAAAATAGAAAACCACGACTGGACTCAATACCAAAACAAAACCGTTGCTGTGTTCTGTTCTGCAGATGCCATTCTTCCGATGTGGGCCTTTATGTTGGTGGCATCAAAATTAGCAGATCAAACTACAGCTGTTTTTCTTGGAAACAAAGAAAGCTGTATCCAAGACCTTTGTGTTCGAAATATTAAAAGAATAGACACTTCAGCGTTTTTGGATAAGCGAGTTGTTGTAAAAGGCTGCGGCGATAAACCAATTCCAGAAGCAGCATACCTTGAAATTGCAAACCGACTAACTCCTGTTGTAAAATCACTAATGTATGGAGAGCCATGCAGCACGGTTCCTGTTTTTAAAAGAAAATAGGAGTAGATACGAACTTTATTTGTCTTGATTAAATTAGCTTGATATATTTCTTGGCAGCTTCTAAATCTTCAGGAGTGTCGATACCCAAACTTGTTTCGGTTGTTTCAACCATACGAATATTTACTCCATTTTCTAGATACCTTAATTGTTCAAGCATTTCAGCTTGTTCCAGTTCTCCCATTGACCAGTGCGTAAAAGCCAGCAATGTTTTTTTTCTAAATCCATATACACCGATGTGTTTATACACAGATTTAGGCGATGAAAGATTTCTTTTAAAAGGAATGATAGACCTGCTGAAGTAAAGCGCATCTTTTTGAATATTAAAAACAACCTTAACCCAATTGGGGTTTCCTATTTCTTCGTGGGGTTCAAACTTTTTCATCAAAGATGCTACACGAACTTCTGGATTTTGAAAGCTCTCTAATAAATTCTTTAAAGGCGCTTTTTTTATAAAAGGTTCATCACCCTGTATATTCACAACAACATCAACATCAATTTCTTCAATTGCTTCTGCAATACGATCACTTCCACTCTGGTGTTCACCCTTACTCATAACCACATTTCCACCTGTGTTTATAATTTCATTGTAAATAATTTTGCTATCTGTCACCACCAGCACCTGGTCAAACAACTGTGTGGAAACTGCATTTTCGTAAACCATGCTGATGATGGTTTTTTCTCCAATTTTTTCCATGAGTTTACCGGGGAATCGCGTTGCCGCGTATCGGGCAGGGATAACCGCAATTGTTTTCATCAAGGCTGTAATTTTT
>JAULVY010000063.1:0-9482 GCA_032110825.1 Chitinophagaceae bacterium
GAATTCAATCTTACCATGGGGGAGTGTTTTATGCAGTTGGGTAAGTTCAAAGATGCTACACTTTATTTTTTAGCAGCGGTCCAGGCCAAGCCCAAAAATGCAAAAGGGTGGGAAGCGCTGATACGTGCACTCTATCAGAGCAAGCAATTTGCAGAAGCAGAAAAACAATTGATTCTAGCAGAATTAAGCCTGGGTATAAAGCCTGTGCTTTCGTATTATCGAAGTGCAGTTTTACTGAACAAAGGGAAGTTGCAAGAAGGGTTGTTGTTGTTAGAACAAACACTTGAAAAATCACCCAAACAACTCAAGCATTTTTTAAGCCTGTTTCCATCTTCAGTCAAATTTCCACAGGTGGTTGAGTTGATTTTAAAATTCAAGCGAAGGAAACGCATCTAGTGTGTTGCATTAATCCGCAGTTTCGTATTTTTGGCCAAACCAATACAGGCCAATGAATTTTAGTTTGTCGCAAATGCCCGAACGTTTTACCAAGCCCAGAAAAGAAGGGATTACCATGGTGATGGACAAGGGCCTCACTTTAGAAGAAGCAAAATATTTCATTGAAAATGCGATCCCGCATGCTGATATCATCAAGTTGGGATTTGGAACAGCGTATGTTACGCCCAGGCTAAGAGAAAAAATCGAGCTCTATCAGTCGGTTGGCATTCCCGTTTATTTTGGAGGTACGTTGATGGAGGCTTTTTTAATACGCAACCAATTCAACGACTATATTTCCTTGTGCAAGGATTACAACATCACCTACATGGAAGTAAGTGACGGGTCTATTAACATCCCCCATGCTGAAAAGTGTGGGTATATAGAGAAGTTAAGTAAAATCGGAATCGTATTGAGTGAAGTTGGTAGCAAAGATGCCGCGCATATTATACCCCCTTACAAATGGATTGAGCTTATGCGTGCTGAATTGAGCGCAGGTGCAACTTATGTAATTGCTGAAGCACGCGAAGCTGGTAATGTTGGAATATACCGTGGGAGTGGAGAGGTCCGTGAAGGGTTGGTGCAAGAAATATTAACTCAGATTCCCGGAGAGAAAATTTTATGGGAAGCTCCACAGAAAGCGCAACAGTTATACTTTATTGAATTGCTTGGAGCTAACGTAAATCTAGGAAACATTGCTCCGTCTGAAATTGTTGCCTTAGAGGCTATGCGGATTGGTTTGCGTGGAGATACCTTTGATCTCTTTCTCAATAAAAAATCATGAGAAGGTTTGGCTTGATTGGGTATCCGCTTAGTCACTCTTTTTCAAAAAAATATTTTACCGAAAAGTTTGAACGGGAAAGTCTTCCCGAACATCAATACGATTTGTTTCCGATCGAAACCATCGAGGGATTAAAGAACGTATTGGACCAACACCCCGATTTGGTGGGGTTGAATGTTACGATTCCCTACAAAGAAAAAGTGATTGCTTACTTAGATACCTGCAATGAAGTTGTTCAGGAAATTGGTGCCTGCAATTGCATCCGCATTGTGGATGGGAAGCTCAGCGGGTACAATACCGATGTATTGGGTTTCCTTCAAACCTGGGAGCGCAAGTTAAAACCACATCATAAAAAAGCATTGGTCTTGGGAACAGGAGGAGCGGCAAAAGCTGTGCATTACGCTTGCAAGCAAAAAGGGATTAACTATTTGGAAGTGAGTAGAGCGCCACGGCCGAACTGTATTACATATGCTGATTTGGATTCAGCTCTCATGAAAGAGTACACAGTCATCATCAATACTACTCCGGTGGGTATGTACCCCAACATCGACCAATCACCAGACATTCCCTATGATTGCATTGGGGCTGATCATTATTTGTATGATTTGGTATACAATCCCATTGAAACACAGTTTTTACAAGAAGGAATTAAACGGGGAGCTGCTACGGAAAACGGTGCTGAGATGTTGGTTATTCAGGCAGAAGCTTCTTTTGCAATTTGGAATTCATAACATCTATCTTCCTTTTGAGCATTGCATAAGTATCTCTTTTAGATCTGGAGGAATGGATTTTGTTTTGCGCTCATGAAAATCAAAACAAACCATGGTGGTTTTGATGTGAGCGGCTGCCAGCGTTGCTCCATTTCTTTGTGTTGAAAGTTTGTAATAACAATCAAAACTCACTCGGGTAGGTTCGCCAACAGCCAATTCAATGGTGATTACATCACCATGAAACAGTTCGTGAAAATATTCCACTTGAGCTTCTGCCAATACCAGTCCGTATGGTCCAAATTTCATTTCTGAATGTCCAAAGGTTTGCAAGAACCGAATACGGGTTTCTTGTGCGTAAAGTAAATAATGTTCGTTGCCAACATGACCGCCGTAATTGAGATCACCCACTTGTACAGGCAGTTCGGTAGAAAAAGAAAAAGGAAAGGGGGATTCGACTTTATTTTTTCTCATGTTCGGCTTTGCTTTAAGAATTCAATCATATGGGTCATTGCTTTTTTACGGTGACTGTATTTATTTTTTTCAGTCATGGTCATTTCAGCAAATGTTTTGGTATCTCCATCGGGTATAAAAATTGGATCGTATCCAAATCCTTGTTCACCTTTTTTTTCTCGATTAATTTTTCCGGTACACGTTCCTTCAAACTGATATTCTTGGTCATTCAGAATGAGAAAAAGTACAGTTTTGAAAGTCGCCTTTCTATTATCTATTTCCAACATTTCGTTCAACACCTTTTCCATATTCTTATTGGAGTCTGCTTCTATGCCGGCATAGTGAGCCGAATGCACGCCGGGTCTTCCTTTCAAAGCTTCTATTTCCAACCCACTGTCTTCTGAAAAACAATTTTCTCCTCTTAGGTTGTGAATCGTTTTTGCTTTGTGAGCGGCATTTTCTTCGAGCGTAAAAAAAGGTTCTGGAATATCCACTTCAATACCGGACTCTTTGAGTGTAATGATGTTAAAATCGTTGCCTAGAATGGATCTGATTTCTTCAGCTTTGTTTTTGTTGTTGGATGCAAAAATGATTTGCTTTTTCATGCATACAAGTGTTGTAAACTTTGCCAGAGTTTTTTCTTCAATTCTTTGTCGCTTTCCAATTGTGAAAGAGAGGGCGAGCAAAGAAATTGGATACGATTGAATTGTTGAATTTGAAAGGGTGGAAAATGAATGGGCAGGTTGATGGTGTGGGGTTCGATGCCAAACATCAAAACGATTTTGGGTTGATGTAAATCTTCCAACTCCGCATGTTCTATTTTTTTATCTGGAGAAATCAAAATTAATGGAACAGCAGAGGTATTCAGTTTGCAGGCTTTTAAAATGCTTTCTAAAAAAGCGGACTGAGAAGAATTCAGTTCAGAAGTCAGTACAAGGGTATCGGCTTGTTTGGTTTTCTGTTTTTTATCGACATCGCTGTTAGCGTTGCTGCCAAAGATGAGGTCGTTTTTATAGAGTTCGGCTAGCAGGGATGGAGGTAGTTTGATAGGGGTAGTTGAATTCATGCAGCACTTAACTTTTGAGGAGCAGCTTGTTTTTTGTTTCTTTGTGGAAATTTTTCAAAATGCTTTCCGGAACTGAGATAAAGGTAACCAAAGTAGCGAAATCCAGAAAAGATCAAGTCGACTTCAGCAACTTGGCCTTTGGTAAAAATTTTACAGATCACATGTTGGTAGCTAAGTATGCCAATGGAAAATGGGAGGCTCCTGAAATTGTGCCTTACGGCCCCATTTCATTTGATCCGTCCCTTGCGGCCATTCATTATGGGCAATCTATTTTTGAAGGCATCAAGGCTTTTCGGATGAAGAGTGGCGAAACCGTAGTTTTTCGTCCCGATGAAAATGCAAAACGTTTCAATCGCTCTGCGTTGCGCATGCAGATGCCGGAAGTTCCCGAAGAGATTTTTTTAGACGGCATGAAAGCCTTGTTGCAAGTAGAAGACCAGTGGATTCCAGATCAAGAAGATCATGCGTTGTACATCAGGCCCTTCATGTTTGCCACTGATGAGGTGATTGGCGTATCTCCTTCGTTGACGTATTTGTTTATGATTATCCTTTCTCCTGTTGGTCCCTTTTATCCCAAACCCATGCGCATTTATGTGGAAGAGCATTTTGTGCGGGCGGTACCCGGGGGAGTTGGATTTGCAAAGACAGCGGGAAATTATGCAGCAGCCCTTCATCCTACAGCCATTGCCCAGCAAAAGGGGTATGATCAAGTGTTGTGGACAGACGCATTTGAGCACAAATATGTTCAGGAATGTGGCACCATGAATGTGTTTTTTGTGGTGGATGGTAAGTTGATCACTCCGGATTTGCACAGTGGAACGATTTTACATGGGGTAACGCGCGACAGTGTTATTGAAGTGGCAAAAGAGCAGAATTGGACGGTTGAGCAGAGAGAACTTTCAATCGATGAGCTGGTAGAAGCGTATCAGAAAGGAACCCTGACCGAAGCTTTTGGGGCTGGAACCGCTGCTGTGATTGCAAAAATCGAAGAGCTTCGCTACAAAGATTTTGTGATGAATTTCAATCCATCTCAGATGCCGGTTGCTGATAAACTGAAACAAGTTCTTACCCAAATCAAAGACGGCACTGCCCCAGATCCCTTTGGTTGGATGATGCGGGTTTCGGGCTAAAATACAGTTCAAAATTTTGCGGATGAGCTTTTTGGTTTTTGAAAATTAACCCCTAACTTTGCCGTCCCGTTAAAAAAAGGGTAGAATGCCTACAATTCAACAACTTGTTAGAAAAGGAAGGGAGATCATCAAGGCCAAGAGCAAATCAAGAGCTTTGGATGCATGTCCCCAACGCCGTGGTGTTTGCACGCGTGTGTATACAACAACTCCTAAGAAGCCAAACTCTGCATTGAGGAAGGTGGCTAAGGTGCGTTTAACAAATAAAGTAGAGGTGATTGCCTACATTCCTGGTGAAGGGCACAACTTGCAAGAGCACTCGATCGTATTGATCCGTGGTGGTCGCGTGAAAGACTTACCGGGTGTACGTTACCACATCGTTAGAGGAAGTTTGGACACTGCTGGTGTGAAAGACCGTAAGAAGAGCCGTTCTAAGTATGGAACCAAGCGTGAGAAGGCTAAAAAATAATTCAACATTTTGAAATCAGTATAGATGAGGAAAACAAGAGCCAAAAAATTACCCCTTGCACCAGATCCAAAGTTCAATGATACTTTGGTAACCCGTTTTGTAAACAACATCATGTGGCAGGGCAAAAAAGGAGCATCGCTAACTATTTTTTACGATGCATTGGATAAGGTTGCCAAGATGACCAGTGAAGATGGATACGAAGTATGGAAGAGGGCATTGGCCAACGTTTCACCAGCTGTGGAAGTAAGAAGCCGCAGAATCGGAGGTGCAACTTTTCAGATCCCATCTGAGGTTCGTCCCGATCGTAAAATTTCATTGAGCATCAAGTGGATGGTTCGTTTCTCACGCGAGAGAAATGGCCGAAGCATGGCTGATAAATTGGCGAACGAGATTGTTGCTGCCAGCAAAGGCGAGGGCGGGGCATTCAAAAAGAAGGAAGATACACACCGTATGGCTGAAGCCAACAAGGCATTTGCGCACTTCAGGGTGTAAAAAATAAATTAGGATTCGAAAAAGGGTTGTTTCTAAACAACCCTTTTTTATTTCGGTATCTGCAAGGTGTTTACTAACTTTGCACCCGCAAAAACGAGGCTAAATTCGAATAAAAATCTGCCGAAATGCAGGACGGTTTACTTCGCTTTTCAACATTAAAATTTAAACAATTCGAACGGTCATGGCAGACTTGAAATTTCAACGCAATTTTGGTATCGCTGCTCACATCGATGCTGGTAAAACCACTACAACAGAGCGTATCCTCCGCTATACGGGAATGATCCATAAGATCGGTGAGGTGCACGATGGTGCAGCAACCACCGACTGGATGGAGCAGGAGAAAGAAAGAGGTATCACCATTACTTCAGCTGCGGTTAGCTGTCAGTGGAATTTTCCTACCGTATTGGGTAAGGCTACACCAGATACAAAAAAATATTATTTCAATATCATTGATACTCCAGGTCACGTTGACTTCACTGTAGAAGTGGAGCGCTCCATGAGGGTATTGGATGGTTTGATTGCCTTGTTCTCTGCGGTTGATGGTGTTGAGCCTCAGTCTGAGACCGTTTGGCGTCAGGCAAACCGTTACAAGGTTCCGCGTATAGGTTTTGTGAACAAGATGGATCGCAGTGGTGCCGACTTCCTGATGGTGGTTCGTCAGGTGAAAGAGATGTTGGGTGCTAAGGCTGTTCCTTTACAGCTCCCGATTGGTGCAGAAGATAATTTCAAAGGGGTGGTTGACTTGATTAAGATGAAGGGTGTCATTTGGCACATGGAAACGGAGGGAATGACCTTTGATGAGATTCCTGTTCCTGCTGATATGTTGGAAGAAGCCAATGAGTGGAGACAAAACTTGATTGAAGCTGTTGCTGAATACGATGATAATTTGATGGAGAAGTTCTTCGATGATCCCAATTCAATTTCAGAAGACGAGGTTCACGAAGCGATCCGCAAAGCTTGTATCGATTTGAGTATCGTACCGATGATGTGTGGATCTTCGTTCAAGAACAAAGGGGTACAAACGGCATTGGATGCAGTTTGTCGCTATTTGCCTTCACCTGTTGATATAGATGCCGTTGAAGGTATCAATCCCGATAATGGTGAAACGGTAACCCGAAAGCCAGAAGCATCTGAGCCTTTTGCAGCTTTGGCATTTAAAATCATGACCGATCCTTTTGTAGGCCGTTTGGCCTTCTTCCGTGTTTATTCCGGACACTTGGATGCAGGTTCGTATGTATTGAACGTACGTAGTGGAAAGAAAGAGCGTATCAGCCGTATCATGAAGATGTTTGCGAACAAACAGAATCCAATTGATTTCATCGAAGCCGGTGATATCGGGGCTGCTGTAGGTTTCAAGGAAATCAAGACGGGGGATACATTGTGCGACGAAGATCATCCCATTGTATTGGAAAACATGTTCATTCCTGAGCCGGTAATTTCTGTTGCCGTAGAACCGAAGGCACAAGCTGACGTTGATAAAATGGGTATGGCTATTGCCAAGCTTGTTGAAGAAGATCCTACGTTGCGCGTGAAGACCGATGAGGAAACGGGTCAAACCATTCTCAGCGGAATGGGTGAGTTGCATTTGGAGATTATTGTTGACCGTATGCGCAGAGAGTTTAAAGTGGAGGTTAATCAAGGTGCACCTCAAGTGGCCTACAAAGAGGCTTTCCAGGCAACGGTTGAACATCGCGAAACACTTAAAAAGCAAACCGGCGGTAGAGGTAAATTTGCCGATATCATTTTTGAATTCGGTCCCGCTGATAAAGAATGGCTTACAGAAAATCCAGGTAAGCATATGCAGTTTGTAAACGATATTTTCGGCGGATCAATTCCTAGGGAATTTGTGCCTGCTATCCAGAAAGGATTTGAGCAGTCCATGACTACAGGAGTATTGGCCAGCTATCCAGTTGAGAGCATGAAGGTGAGGGTGTTTGATGGCAGTTTCCACCAGGTTGACTCTGATTCTATGTCGTTTGAACTTTGTGCTAAATCTGGATTCCGTGAGGCGGCCCGCAAAGCAAAGCCTGTATTATTGGAGCCCATCATGAGAGTGGAAGTGATCACGCCTGAGCAATACATGGGTGATGTAACAGGAGACTTGAACAGAAGAAGAGGTATGTTAGAAGGAATGGATAGCAGGGCAGGGGCTCAGGTAATCAAGGCAAAAGTGCCTTTGAGCGAGATGTTTGGATATGTAACGCAGCTGCGTTCATTATCATCCGGAAGAGCATCTTCTACCATGGAGTTTTCACACTACAATCCAGCTCCGAACAACATCGCTGAAGAAGTAATCGCGCGAGTAAAAGGGAAAGGGAACTAGTAGTCTTAAGTATCTGAAAATAAATAAGTTAAGTCCCGATTCGCATCGGGACTTTCTTCTTTTACCCCCCTTTGGTTTTGGGCTATAAATTTTCTATTTTTTCTTTTGAGTGTATTAAACTAATTCCTACCTTTGCATCCCCATTAAAAAATGGGTAGAACCATATGTCACAGCGAATCAGGATAAAATTGCAGTCATACGATCACAACCTCGTTGACAAATCTGCGGAGAAGATTGTGAAAACCGTGCGCAGCACTGGTGCCGTAATAACCGGCCCCATTCCTTTGCCTACGCAGAAAAGAATTTTTACTGTGTTGAAATCTCCTCACGTGAACAAGAAAGCCCGTGAGCAGTTCCAATTGTGTACGCATAAGCGTTTGCTTGACATATATACTTCGTCTTCACGTACGGTAGATGCACTGAGTAAGTTGGATCTTCCCAGTGGTGTGGATGTTGAAATCAAAGCTTGACGGCTTTGAACTGCACTTCGGTGCATAGTTCTTTATCATTCATCTCCCAATTGATTGCCGTTGGCATGATAAGTAGGAGCGCTGAAACAATTTTATCTCTCAAATTGAGAGTTGAAATATGAACAAGCCCTTCGAGGTTTGTTTACCATCGGTACTTCCTCCCGCTTTAGGGAAAAAGGAAAAGGTCGGTGGCAAACTGGGATTGAAGCGAGGTTATTCCTCTCTGTCCATTCAACCAGAAAGGGTATAAAAATTAAACCATGAAAGGTATTATTGGTAAGAAAATTGGAATGACCAGCATCTTCGGTCCAGACGGCAAGCAAACCGCTTGCACAGTCATCGAGGCTGGTCCTTGTGTGGTTACACAAGTGAAAACAAAAGACAGTGACGGGTACACTGCTCTCCAGCTTGCTTTCGGCGAAAAGTCCGAGAAAAGAGCAAATGCATCTGAAAAAGGCCATTACACAAAGGCCTCTTCCACTCCAAAAAGTTTTGTAAAAGAGTTCAGGGATTACAGCATTGAAAAAAATGTGGGTGATGCCGTTACCTGCGACATTTTCGCTGAAGGCGAGAAGGTTGATGTGGTAGGAACTTCAAAAGGTAAAGGATTCCAGGGTGTTGTAAAGCGCCATGGATTTTCTGGTGTTGGTGAGCAATCTCACGGTCAACATGATCGTCAGCGTGCACCCGGTTCCATCGGTAATTCATCCGATGCTTCACGCGTATTCAAAGGCATGCGCATGGCGGGCCGTATGGGTAGCGACAGGGTGAAGGTGAAAGGATTGCAAGTGGTGAAAATTTTCCCAGATAAAAATTACATTTTGATCAGTGGTTCAATTCCAGGTCACAATGGTTCTATCGTATACATTCAGAAATAATTCAACGCATTAATCATGCAAGTAGACGTATTAAGTATAAAAGGAAGTAAGACGGGCAGAACAGTGGATTTGCCGGAAGATATTTTTGGTGCTGAGCCCAATACCCATGTGATTTATCTTGCTGTAAAGCAGTTTTTGGCTGCTCAGCGCCAAGGTACGCACAAGGTAAAAACCCGTGCAGAGGTTAAAGGAGCAAGTAAAAAGTTACACCGCCAAAAGGGTACCGGTGGTTCTCGTAAGGGAAATATCCGTAACCCCTTATACAAAGGTGGTGGTACGATTTT
>JAULVY010000064.1:0-12756 GCA_032110825.1 Chitinophagaceae bacterium
GCTATGATCAGCATGGACACCCCTTCAATAGATACTGGTGTAAGGGGACTTAGCTATATTGAAGTTGAAGTAACAGGTCCAAATAGAGATCTTCACAGCGGTGTTTATGGGGGTGCCGTAGCTAATCCTGCAACTGTATTGGCCAAAATGATTGCTGCTTGTCATGATGAAAACAATAGAATTACGATACCCGGATTTTACGACGATGTATTGGAAGCATCGCCTGAAGAGCGCGCATTAATGGCAAAAGCTCCATTCAATGAAAAAGAGTACATGAGCGATCTTGGTATCGAAGCCTTATATGGTGAAAAAGGATTTTCAACCAACGAAAGAACAGGAATTCGTCCTACGCTTGAAGTAAATGGATTATGGAGTGGCTATACTGGCGAAGGCGCTAAAACAGTATTGCCATCAAAAGCATCTGCAAAAATCTCTGCCCGATTGGTTCCTAATCAGTCCTCTTCCAAGATAACCGAATTGCTTCTAGCCTACTTTAAAAATATTGCTCCCGATGGAGTTAGCGTTAGCGTGAAAGAACATCACGGAGGAGAACCCTACCTTACTCCTATTGATTCCAAAGGATATAAAGCCGCCGCAAAAGCAATTGAAAAAACATTTGGCAAGGAACCTGTGCCGGTTCGAGGTGGAGGAAGTATTCCCATCTGCTCACTTTTTGAACAGGAATTGGGATTGAAGATTGTATTCATGGGATTTGGACTGGATAGCGACAATCTGCATTCTCCAAATGAGAAATACGACCTCTTTAATTTTTACAAAGGCATCGAAACCATTCCCTATTTCCACGAATACTTTGCCGCACCTTAACCTATCGGCCACCCGGTGGACAATGTTGTTTGAGGAATTGAGTGTATAGGGTTGATAAGTGACGTGTTGTTCCTTCGCCTTCGCTGATGCCGTGACTGCGATTGGGATAAGCCATCAAACTAAATTGCTTGTTCTGCTTAATCAGTTCGTTGATGAGCATTTCTGCATTTTGGTAATGCACATTGTCATCACCCGTTCCATGGATGTATAACAAATTTCCTCGTAAGTTTTTAGCGTGTGTAATTGGAGAACCATTTACAAAGTCAGCTTGATTCTCTTGAGGCAATCCCATATATCGCTCTTGATAAATATTATCATACGTCAACTGATTGGCAACGGCAGCAATAGAAATTCCCGTCTTATACACTTCAGGATATCGAAACAGTAGGTTCAAAGTAGCTGATCCACCTCCACTCCATCCCCATACGGCAACACGTGAAGTATCAATAAATTCCCATTTAAAAATTTCTCTTGCAGCTTTCGCTTGATCGTCAATATTAATCACACCAATTTTTCTGTAGATCGATTTTCTCCAAACTCTTCCTTTAGGTGTTGGAGTACCTCGGTTATCGATTGACACATAGATATAACCGTCTTTTCGCATATCGCCGTTATAGAGCCTGTTTCGTCCAACTCCAAATCGATCTACCACATTTGCTCCTGCTGGCTCTGTATACACAAAGAAAACAATAGGATATTTCTTTTTAGGATCAAAATTTTCAGGTTTAACCATCCAACCATCCATCTCCACTTGATCCTCGGTTTTGATTTTGAAAAACTCAATAGGAGATTTTACCGATGATGCTTTTGTGATTGCTTCATCTACTAAACTTTTTCCTTTTGAATTCAAATGTGTGGTAAGTCGAATGTTTTCAACCGTCCATTGGATTTTATGATTGGAAAAACTATGAAATGCAAAATCTGCATAAGGAGAAATTTCGTATTGATGAAACCCAAGTTGATTGCGGGGTGTAACCTGCTCAGGCAAAGAACTGCCGTCTAATTTCACCTTGTACAGATACTTTTGCGTTGCATCTTGAGGAGATGCATAATAATACAGATATCCCTCTTTTTCTTTTACAGCGGCAATTTCTATTAGATCATGCTGACCTTTGGTTAAAAGCAATTCTTCTTTTCCATTTCTGGATACTCGATATGCATGGCGCCAACCATCTTTTTCAGATACCCAAAGAAAGTATTTTCCATTCTCCAACCAATCCCACCCACCATAGGAATAATCATCGTCAAAAGAAGGAAGTATGTCAATCCAGGCTGAATCATTTTCACTATAAATTTCTGTACTGCTTCCATTGGAAGCATTGGACAGGTAAAGTTTGCTTTGATTTTGTTTGCGATTCAACTGCTGAATGATCAATTCAGTATTACCGGCCCACTCCATTCTAGGAATATAATTTTGCCTTAAATCTCCGGGGATTTTTATCCATGTTTTACTAGCAGAGTTTATATCTACAACTCCAATTTTTACTGCTGAAGGAGACTCGCCAACTTTTGGATACTCAACTGGAATAGGCTTGGAATAGACAGATGATATGTTATCAATCATCATGAAATCTTTTGTCCCCTCTGCATTCACTTGCCAAAATGCAATCTTTTTACCATCCGGACTCCAGCGAAACCCATCTCTACACGCAAACTCTTCTTCGTAAACCCAGTCGAACGTTCCATTGATCAATCTTCTATGCCCATCCGTAGTAAGTGATTTGCTTATTCCAGTTTTAAGGTTTTCAACATATAAATTTTGTTCAGATACATAGGCAATCTGCGTTCCATCAGGCGAAAATTTTGCAAACATTAAACTCTGTGCTGGTCTCCCCTTCCCTACTTGTCGCCATGTTTTACCTACAGCATTAAAAACCCAATAATCTCCTTTTGTATTATAGCGCCACACACGAGCGGTATTGTTAAATATCAAGAGCTGTTTAGATGATTCATGCCAATAGAAATCGTCCATGGATTCCAATACATCTATTCTCCCAAAATCATTTTCACTGATTACGGTTGCTGATGTTTCTCCCGTTTCAGCTGACTCTACAACTAGTACATTTTTCTTAATTCGAAAAAGTCCCATTCCGTCTGTGGTCCATTGTGAAACGCGCTGAGCTTGAAGGGGGGATTTGATTAAGCCGATAACAACAAAGAGCGAGAATACAAGTGAAAAGCGAAAAGACCAATTCATAGATGATGATTTGGGCAACAATTTAAGAAAGATTGCATGGAAGCAATCCGTTATTTTTGTAATCGGAATCCCAATATGGAAAAAGATAAAATCAGAGTGGATAAATACCTGTGGGCCATTCGAATTTTTAAAACAAGATCGGCTGCAGCATTGGCATGCGAAAAAGGGCGTGTAAAATGGAATGGAGAAAGCCTAAAAGGGTCGAGGAATATTAAAATTGGGGACGAATACGAAATCAAAACCGATGAAAAGAAATGGACCATTCGGGTTACCGCATTTCTTGAAAAAAGAGTGCAATACAGCGAGGCCATTAAACATTACGAAGATCTAACGCCGCCTGAAGAAAAAGAGCGAATTGCATTTCAAGCGGCAAGTTTTTACTCGGGGAAACGTCTTTCAAAAATTGGTAGGCCTACCAAAAAAGAAAGAAGAGATTTAAGCGATTTTTTAGATGACTAATTACGATTCAAAATCCAAATGAAGATGAACATCCATATACTATCGGTAGTGCCTGAACTCTTAGAAAGTCCATTTGGTCACTCTATCATGAAAAGAGCTTCTGAAAAAGGTTTATTGAATATTCAAGTACACCACTTAAGAAAGTGGGCCGTGAATGAATATGGGATGGTAGACGACTATCAATTTGGAGGAGGAGCCGGAATGGTGATGATGTGCGAACCCTTGGCAAATGCTATCGACGAACTCAAAAAAGAAAATAATTTTGATGAAATTATTTACCTAACTCCTGATGGAGAAACCTTCCACCAAGGGATGGCCAATGCGCTTTCGCTTAAAAATAATTTATTATTCGTCTGCGGGCATTACAAAGGGATCGATCAGCGAATACGAGATCATTACATAACCAAAGAAATTTCTATTGGAGACTTCGTGTTGAGTGGCGGTGAGTTGGCAGCAGCTGTAGTTGTTGATGCAATCGGAAGAATTATCCCCGGTGTATTGAATGATGAAACCTCTGCATTGTTTGATTCGTTTCAAGATCATTTATTAGCCCCACCTGTTTATACCAGACCAGAGGATTTTAAAGGATGGAGAGTACCCGAAATCTTGTTAAGCGGTGATCACAAAAAAATTGAGGAATGGAGACAGGAGCAAGCCCTTAAAAGAACTGAAGAAAAAAGGCCAGATTTATTGGAAGAGTAATTTTCTCCTTATCCCTTTCAACTCTTCAACCAAATGAGGGCGCAACATTTCCAATTCATTAAAGTTCCAATACGATTTCATCAATTTCCATTTATCCAACCAACGCATGGAGCCATAGGCCCAGGCCGGTGAAAAGATAAGTATAGCAGTGATATAGTAATTACTTAAGGTAAATCCAGATACCAATAAGATTATCCACCATATTAATCCTGAAACTGCGAGTATGGCAGAAAAAACACTGGTATAAAAATCAATTCGCGTTACTTTTTTATCGGCTACCCATTTGGTCAATTGAACAGGAATAATCCAAATTGCAGCCCCCACCAAAAAAATCGGGAACAACATGATGGTTTCAAAAAAAATTAAAAGAGCAGGGTCTCTTGATGCCATACAAGCGTCAATTGTTTTGTTTTGACGTAAGATGAATTTATACTTTGCCATCATACCCACATGCACATTGAATTCATCCGGCTCCAACTGATCCGTCTTAGAACATAGCCAGCGTGCCCGATCAAAACGCTCATTCGGAGTTATTGAACTGGAATAATCCAATTGTATCAGATCTTCAACATGAGCAGTTCGTTCATCGTGTTCTACATGAATAACATTGCGTTCAAATACCCGCTGTAAATCTTGTGTTACCTGCAGTATAGCTTTATTTTTATTTTCAGCGTACAACAAGCTATAATCAGACAAAGCAAGCTGTTCACCTACCCGTATTAATAAATCAGCTCCTAAAGAATGTTTACTATAATTGATGGCTACAGTTTGAAAAACCAGCGGAAATTGCTGATCATTTTCAAAAGCTGTTTGCAATGCTACCCGGGATGCCCCTTTCTTCAATGGAAATAACTTTTTTGAAAGTCGACTTACCCCCTCAGGAAAAACAAGCAGGAGACCCCCTTTCTTTAAAACCAATCTACCTCTTACAAATGTCGCCTGATTCTTACCCATATTGGCAACCCCATGCTCCAAACTGAAAATAGGAATCATGTGTAAAAAAGTTAGTATTCGATAAGCCAAGGGATGTTTAAAAATATCGCCACGAACATAGAAATACAAGGGCCGACCTATAAACACAGCCAACACCATGGCATCCAAGAATGAAGCAGGGTGATTGGCCACTAAAATAGCAGGCTGATTTTTCAATAGCAAATGCGTGTTGGCAACCTGGATTTTCCGAAAGTAAATTCTCAGGGTTAGAAACATTAAGCAATATGCAAAGCGATAGAGCATGGCCCAAGATAATAAAAATGAAAGGGCCATCCATCCCCAGGTTACTCCGCCAAACAAAATTCATCTTTTGCAACTGAAAAATGCCGAAATTTGCGACGCAATGAGACCTCAATACAATTCAATCGTTTTATTCCTTGGGATTATTCTTCTGCATTCTTTTGTGTCTCAAGCGCAAAACGGCATGAAATTTCAAGAGGAGTATCAGGTTCAAGCAAAAAAAGCAACTTCACCCATCAAAATCGATGGTAAGTTGGAGGAAGAGGATTGGACGATGGCAGATGCAGCAAGAGATTTTCATATGAAATGGCCAAACGACGTAGGAAGACCCAAAAGACAAACACAGGTAAAGGTGTTATTTGATGATTCCAATATTTATTTTGCCATTGTAGCGGCAGATACCAATTTTTATGTTGCACAAACATTGAAACGCGATCAAGGTTTATATGAAAGCGATGCCGTATCCATTGCTATCGATCCCGTCAATCAACGTACCAATGGATTCATTTTTTCCATCACACCGTACAATGTTCAAACAGAAGATTTAGTTAATGTTGGTCAACCCGATGAAGAATTAAATTTCAGCTGGGACAACAAATGGTATTCCGCAACCAGCAGACACGAAGGGTTCTGGATAGCAGAAATTGCAATTCCTTTTAAGACCCTTCGATTTAAAGAGGGAAATACAAGATGGGGATTGAACATTTTAAGAGCCGATTTGAAAAACAACGAGTATTCTTCCTGGACCGATATGCCTTTAAACTTCAGTTTCTATGATTTCGGTTACTCCGGTTCTCTGGTATGGGATCAGTCGCCCCCTGCACCTGGAACAAACATCTCTATCATACCCTATACAACCGGATCTTTTCAAGGCAATAAAGAGGAAAATTTGTCTTCTCAAGTAAAAGCAAATGCCGGCTTTGATGCCAAACTTTCTATAACACCTTCGTTAAATCTGGATCTTACGTACAACCCTGATTTTTCTCAGGTTGAAGTAGATCGTCAGGTTACAAACCTCACACGATTTGATATTTTCTTTCCTGAACGAAGAACTTTCTTTTTAGAAAACAATGACTTGTTTTCTAATTTTGGTATCCCTCCTATTCGGCCCTTTTATTCGAGGACGATAGGGCTGGATAAGAATGGAAACAGAATTCCCATTCTGGGTGGTATTCGTTTGAGCGGTAATCTAACCAAACGAACCCGAATTGGTTTTATGAATATGCAAACCAGAGCTACAGATGAAACTGTTTCACAAAACTATACTGCAGTAACATTCAACCAACAAGTACAAAGTCGCTCTATCCTCAAAGGGTATTTTTTGAATCGACAAGGCATTGAGGATAAAAAAAGAAAGATCACTGACCCCATAGATGCTTTTGGAAGAAATGCGGGTTTGGAATATAATTTCATTGATAAATCTGGAAGGTGGAATGCCTGGACAGGAAATCATCATTCCTTTAAGCCCACCATTTCATCTCCTCAATATTACATGAATGCAGGTGGCGGTTATTTTAGCAAGAAATTAAATTTTGTGGCAGACATGGGCAGAATAACAGACGGTTATCATGCCGATATGGGATTTGTTAACCGCATTGAAAATTTCGATGCATTTCTGGATACTACCATTCGGAGAGGATTCGACTTGCTGTATAATGAAGCCAGTTATACGTTTTTCCCAAAAAGAGGCAAGGTTAATCAATTCATGATCCGGCTTGAAAACTTTTTGGTGTGGAATAGTGACCGCAAAGGAAATGAACGAAGTCACGATTTAGAGTTTCGCTTCTTTTTTAAGAATACATCAAATTTGATTTTACACATTCACGACAATGAAAATAAACTGGCTTTCCACACCGCTTTTACAGACGCAAAGCCGATTCCACCGGGCAGATATCGGGCGCCTTCTGTTGGATTGACCTACAATACCGATAGCAGAAAAAAACTCTATTTTAGAACTGATTTTGAATACGGGAAATTTTTCAATGGAACAATTCTACGGTATGAGTTGACTGCCAATTATCGAGCACAGCCTTGGGGAAATTTTGCCATGAGTGTTCAGCAAGCCAAACTGGATTTCCCTTCACCTTATGGAAATAGCAATTTGTTTTTAATCGCACCTCGGATTGAGATTAACTTTACCAATAATCTATTCTGGACAACTTTCGTTCAATACAACAACCAACGCAACAATTTCAACATCAACAGCCGCCTTCAATGGAGATACAAACCCATGAGCGATTTGTTTATCGTATACAGCGATAATTATTTTACCGATCCTTTCTTGAAAAATAAAAACAGAGCGCTGGTTTTTAAGTTGAATTATTGGTTGAATATGTGATGTCTAGGGAACGAGGGGATAGGGGATAGGGAATAGGATATTGCTAATAGCCATAACTCAAAACCCACAACCCAATTCATCCATTTTCATTATCTTCAATCCCTCTTAAACAACTGATCATTATGTCAACCAACAGACGTTCATTTTTACGCAACGTAGCGCTTGGAACAAGTGCACTGGCTACAAGCATTCCTCAAGAAACTCATGCAAACGAGGTAGTTCGTTCTACGGGTATTTCCACATTTAATATGTGCGGCTTCGCAGCGCCAAAGCTACCAACTGTTCGCGTAGCTGTAATTGGATTGGGCATGCGCGGACCAGGTGCAGTTGATCGTTTAAGCTACATCGAAGGAGTAGAAATTAAAGCACTCTGTGATAAATTACCTGATCGCGTAGAAAAAGCGCAAGCGATCCTGACTAAAAAAGGACTTCCCAAAGCCAAAGCGTATTCTGGAGAAGAAGGATGGAAAGCTGTTTGCGAATCTGCTGATATTGACTTGGTATATGTAACTACACCTTGGGATTTGCATACACCGATTTCTGTTTATGCAATGAAACAAGGTAAACATGCTGCCTCAGAAGTTCCTGCAGCAAAAACCATTGACGAGTGCTGGGAACTGGTTGAAACATCTGAAAAAACCAAGCGCCACATGATGATGCTGGAGAATTGCTGCTATGATTTCTTTGAACTACTCACGCTAAACATGACCCGAAATGGAATGTTCGGAGAGCTGGTTCATGCAGAGGGGGCTTATATCCACGACTTGAGTAAGGATTATCTATTCAATAAGAAAGGATACGAAGACATGTGGCGGCTTAGAGAGAACATAGCACACAATGGAAATCTGTACCCAACACATGGACTAGGACCTATTGCACAATGCATGAACATAAATCGTGGAGACAAATTTGATCACTTGGTCAGCATGAGCAGCAATGATTTTACATTGGGTGCACTTGCCGAGGAAATGGCAGCCAAAGATGAATTCTTTAATGAATTCAAAGGCAAGAAATACCGAGGCAATATGAACACCACCATTATTCGATCAGATTTGGGTAAAACCCTCATGCTACAACACGATGTATCAACCATCAGACCCTATTCAAGAATCCACTTGATCAGCGGTACTAAAGGTGCTGCACAAAAGTGGCCTGGTCCTGAAAAAATCGCTTTAGGACATGGCTGGGTTAAACCCGAACAATTAAAAGAATTGCAAGATCAATACACGCCGCCCATCGTTAAACACATTGGTGAAATTGCTAAAAATGTAGGTGGCCATGGTGGTATGGACTTCATCATGGACTGGAGGCTCATCGATTGCCTACGCAATGGGCTACCGCTGG
Organism: Chitinophagaceae bacterium; assembly: GCA_032110825.1. Lineage (GTDB taxonomy): Bacteria > Bacteroidota > Bacteroidia > Chitinophagales > Chitinophagaceae > Pollutibacter. The sequence goes on from JAULVY010000064.1 coordinate 9,099, forward strand.
ATCAGGATGTATACGATGCCGCTGCATGGAGTTCCGTTTTCCCGCTTAGTGAAGCATCAGTCATCAACAAATCAAAATCAGTTGATGTTCCTGATTTTACCCGGGGTGAATGGAAAACCAATAAACCTCATAGCCTAACCTTAGACGGAGGTGGCAATACCGGTGTAAGAGAAGTTGTGAAGTAATAATTACTTCACAACCACAACAGGTAGGGCTTTTTCTATGATCAGCTTATTGAAAGCTTTAACATCATTATCCAATATGTCTTGAAGCGTCTTAAGCGATTTGTCCACTTGAACAGATAACTCCGCATACACATCTTTCGCTTGTTTACTGGGAGCCATATTTCCGCTATTGGCCATATCAAATACCCCACTCAATTTATCATCCAATCGAATAGGATAGTTTAATACATCCTGGCTGCTCTTGGCTTTTGTTTGATGTAAGACTTCTTCAACAGCCGTCAGCTTTTTTGAAATACTATCAGACAACTGTTTAATCTCTTTCGGACAATCTTTACCTTGCTTCGTCACAAAATCCTGCATTTGAGTTCTGGCTGAACGAATATCTTTTATTGCCTTCATGGTTAGATTGAATTTCTTTTGAATATCCTGCAAGAAATTCAATTGAGAGGCATAATCAGCTGCCGAACAAGAATAATTGGGATCTGGAAGAATTGAAAATGGCACTTGAACAGAATCGTTTCCAACACGAATCACAGCAGAATATGAACCAGGTATGGCTAAAATATTACCTGGAACGCCATTCCACAAAATCAGATCATCCAATTTTTCGGTTTCAGGATACAATAAATTCCAGGTAAACTGATTCGCTCCTTTAGTTAACTTTATTGGATTTGTTTTTGAAGCACTGCTGAAGCGATTGACTAACATACCTCCGTTATCATAAATAGCAACAGACCCTGAAGTTGTATCGGATACATTGGAAGCATGAAAATGAATGGATACCCCTTTGGTAGGATTTTGAGCAACATTTGGAGGTGTTGAAGATGCCATACCCCATCTCGATTGAGATGAGGGCATTCTATATGATGCTTGAACATCGTATACATGAAGCGCCTTAGATTTTATTGAAGGATTCATTTGCTGGATCAATGAAAGATCATCGAGTATCCATAAAGCTCTTCCTTGAGTGGCAACTACCAGATCATTGTTCTTTATTGTTAAGTCTGTAATTGGTACAACCGGGAGGTTCAATTGAAATGGCTCCCACTTTTCACCGTCGGAATAACTGATATACATTCCAAATTCAGTACCGGCATAAAGAAGTCCTGAACGCTTTTTATCTGCCCGCATAACACGTGTAAAATGCATGGGATCAATACCCGCTGTTATGAGTTTCCATGTTTGACCATAATCTTCTGTTTTATAGATGTACGGTGTATAGTCATCCAACTTGTAGCGTGTTCCGGTTATATAAGCAGCTCCTTTTTTATAAGGATCTACCTCAATAGCATTCCACATGATCCATTGAGGTGCGCTCTTAGGTGTTACGTTTGCCCAGTTCTTCCCTCCATCTTTACTGATATGCACCAATCCATCATCACTTCCCGTCCACAATAGATCTTTTTCCAATTCACTTTCGGTAGCCGTGAATATGGTACAATAATATTCAACCGATGTATTGTCTTTTGTAATGGGGCCGCCACTAGACAATTGCTTTGACTTATCGTTGGTGGTTAGATCTGGTGAAATTTGAGTCCAGCTAGCACCTTCGTTCTCGGTAACAAATAATGCATTGCCTGCAGAGTACAAACGCTTAGGGTTATGAGGCGAGAAGAAAATGGGGAAATTCCATTGAAAACGGTATTTCAATACATCTGCACCTGCACCCATTGGGTTATCAGGCCATACGCTGATTGCTCTATTTTCTCCTGTGCGATGATCAAGTCGAGATAAATATCCACCATAATTTCCACCGTAAACGATATCTGGATTAAGGGGATCTGCAACTACATAGCCACTTTCAGAGCCTGCAGTTACATCCCAGTCTTGCTCGGTAATATAACTCCCGTATGTAGCAGATTTAATTCGAAGGGTGGAATTATCTTGTTGAGCTGCTAATACACGGTATGGAAAAGAATTATCGGTACTTACCCGGTAGAGTTGAGAAGTAGGCTGGTTCATGTATGTACTCCAATTATTCCCCTCATCAAAACTTACTTGAGCACCTCCATCATCTGCAACAATCATACGCTTACCGTCCTCGGGATCAATCCATAGATCATGGTGATCTCCATGAGGGGTACGTAGAGATTGAAAGGATTTTCCTCCATCGCGACTCTTCATAAAATTTACATTGGGACAATACACAATGTTTTCATTTTTGGAATCAACAAAAACCTTGGTGTAATACCAAGCACGCTGACGAATATTGTTGTCGCTGTTTTGCAATACCCAAGTTTGTCCACCATCGTTACTCATGTAAAGTCCACCTTTTTCGTTTTCAATAATGGTATACAATTTCTCTACATTGGATGGAGCAACGGCAATACCAACAATTCCCCATGTGCCCTTTGGCAATCCTTTGGATGAACTGATATTCGTCCATGTTTCTCCCCCATCTGTGCTTTTCCAAAGTCCACTTCCTTCTCCCCCACTTTCTAAACTGTATGGAGTGCGAATTACTCTCCACGTTCCGGCATACAATACAGAAGGATTTCCAGGCTCCATAATCAAATCACTACACCCTGTTTGATCATTTATAAATAGGACATTTTTCCAAGTTTTACCGCCATCAGTTGATTTAAAAATTCCTCTTTCTTTATTGGGACCAAAGAGATGACCCATTACGCCTACCCAAACCGTATTGGGATCGGCTGGGTGAACAATGATATTTGTAATATGTCTTCCATCCTTTAATCCGATATTCTTCCATGTTTTTCCTGCATCATCCGATTTCCACATTCCTCCTAACCCTTCGGAAACATTTCCACGCATGGAGTTTTCGCCTTCACCTACATAAACGATGTTGTCATTGGAAGGAGCTACTTCGACAGCTCCAATAGAGCTTCCAAAAAATTTATCGCTCACATTCTTCCAGTTATTTCCTGCATCGGTTGACTTCCAAACACCTCCACCGGTTGCGCCAAAATAAAACGTGTTTTTAGTCTTGTAACTTCCTGCAACAGCACCACTCCGTCCGCCACGGTACGGTCCAATTAACCTGTATTTGACATTAGACAACAAGGAAGGGTCAAATGGTGAAGCTACTGGTGCATTTTGGACAGTGCTTGTTTTTTTCTTTTGAGCAAATCCCATCAATGTAAAAGCAAGGATGAAAAGAGTAACACTAATTTTTTTCATGCGTTTTAAAGAGTTAATTATTGAATAGAAATAGGAATATATTAATTGCGTATAGGTTTACCGCCTTTTAAAACCGATTGGATACGTTCAAGAGTTTTTTTCTCACCACACAAACTCAAGAATGCTTCACGTTCTATTTCAAGCAAATAGCGTTCAGAAACTTTTGTAGGCTCGCTTAAATCTCCTCCGCACATTACATATGCCAGTTTTTTAGCAATTAGGGCATCATGTTCTGTTGCATATCCAGCCTGCTGCATTCCATGAATACCGGCAAGTAAAGGGCCCATTCCGGATTTACCCAATACTTTTACATCGCTCCGTTGCTGAGGCAT
>JAULVY010000065.1:0-1892 GCA_032110825.1 Chitinophagaceae bacterium
GTAAAGAATTTGTTGTAGAGATATTGGGCCTGCTTTTTTAGAAACCGGTTTAAAATTCAATTGAAATTCAATTGAAATTAAACGAATTAACCGCGATTGCGTCTATACTCGAAGAAACTGCTATGAGAAAGGTTGTATTTATGATTTTGCTGCCGATGATTTTGTTGGCATGCAAAGAGAAAACAGATCCCATAAACACAGCCAAAAATGATAGTGCTTTTCAGATAACTAAGACCATAATAAGTGATAGCTTAGCTGTTGATGTGGTGATTGACAAGCCCCAAGGTACGTCCTTTGATGTGTTGATGGTTTTTCATGGGACTGTTACATATGATAGTTTGATTTTGGGGGCTGCCCAAAATACGTTGGATGGATTTAAGCGGATACTTGATAGGGAAGATATGATGATTGTGAGTGTTGCTTATCCTGAGGAGAATTTATTGATGGGAGACAATGTACAGCATGCCGAGACAGCGTTGTTATGGTTAAAGAATAATGCAGCAATGGAACTGGGTATTCAAATTAAAAAAGTGTTTTTGGCCGGGCATTCTCAAGGCGGGTATGTGGTTACGCGTCTAAACACCATGCACGAGACCAATGGTGTCATTGCCAATGCTCCGGGTCCTCTGAATTTGATTTTTCGATGCAAGTTGGAGGAAGATGGAAAAATCGAAAATGGGGTGGTTTGTGATCTTTTGAAGCGGAGATATGGAACCACTACGGTGAATCCAGAGGCTTATAAAGCGAGGTCTTTGCTCAATTTTTCGAGTGGTTATAAATCAGATATTCTGTTTGTACAGGGGTTAGATGATAGCCCCATTCAGATGACTTCATGGCCTTTGTTTAAGCAAAAAGTAACAGATTGCTTGGATTGCAAGACTGTTCAAGTACACGAGGTTGAGGGGTACGGTGGTATCACCCCCTAATTTCAGGACAAAAAGCGTAAAACAGTTTGACTGATTAGTGATCAAAAATAGCATTTTTTAGGTTATTTCCATCATCTTTTGATCGGCGAAGTTTGCCACGCCAATTTGATAGTCAAGGTTATATGAAATTTTCTCAAAACAATTTTTGTTTTTCCTGTTAGATAATGGCAAAAATTCTTTTTCAAAAAACCTTGCCTTATCAAATGGCTTTGCGGCAATTTGTGGCCTATCAAAATCCAATGGCAGAGCGCATTCTTTGTAATAGTTGGCCAATTTCTGCGCCGGTGTTTGGTGCTTGATTTTGCCGTGTCTTCTCACGTGGTTGTAAAAGTGCATCCACTGCGCCATTTTGATTTCCGCATGGCCGAAGGAATCAAATTCGTAGCGTGACACCAGCTCTCTTTCCATGATGCTATGGAAGGCCTCTATATAGCTATTTTCTTCCGGTGCGGCAATATGTGTAAACTCTTGGTTAATACCCATATCATTCAAATATATCCGAAATTTATTGGCTAAAAACTGAGATCCATTGTCGTTTCGGATGCTGATTCCTTGGGTCTTTTCATTTCCAATAATACTACTCATTAGCCAAATCACATCGTGTTGTTTGATGGAGTTTTTAAAGACATAATTTAACACCACCCTTGAGTAAACATCGATCACCGTTAGCACGTAGGCAAATTTACCTGTTCCATCAATACGGATGAATTTGATGTCCCTACTAATGTATTGTATGTGGTATTCAGCTTTAATTTTTCTGAATTGAACAAACGATCGTTTTCCTGCTGATGTGCTGATGATCTTACCGCACAATAGTCGTTCATCGCACATAATACGGTACACCTTTTTGTGATTAATTAGATAACCTAGCCCATTCAATTCTTTGGTCATGGGCAAATACCCGTAGCAAACAAACTCAATTTGCAGTATCCGTTTGATGTCGTTTATCACCTCTTCATTCGCAAC
>JAULVY010000066.1:0-2993 GCA_032110825.1 Chitinophagaceae bacterium
TACGTTGAGGTACTGGCTTCTCAGAACCGTTTGCATAGAACGAAGATACTTCAAATTCCTAAAACTTGTCAAAAATCAAAAGTTTTAGGAATTTAGGCGGAGAAAATGCTGTGTATAAACCCCATTTGTCGCTTCGCGAACAGATTCGTTAAACAAAAAATGCCCCGGCTGGGGCATTGGGTTGCAGAGAGGAAGGGGTTACTCGCTGCGCTCGTGATCCCGGGGAAGGTGTTAACCCAATGCCCGCTCCTTCGTCGCACGGTTCATTTTCTGTTTCACTCGCTTGTTCGCTGCGCGAATAGATTCGTTAAACAAAAAATGCCCCGGCTGGGGCATTGGGTTGCAGAGAATACAATACTCCTCTGCGTCGTTGCGTTGCCTGTGGCAGAGACATTTCAATTCAAAAAACATCAAGCAAGTATTGTAGCGAGAAGTTGTTTGGACGAGAGGTAAAGAGATGTCGCAATATTATCAGCAATCTCAAACGTGATGAATTGAATCGGTATCCGAGTCAGACATTATTTGATGTAGATCAGTATTTGAGTGAGGAATATCGACGGTGGAAGGGTGTTGCGCTGAAAACAATCATATAACAGTCATACAGAATGAATTTAAATCCTAAAACCGATCATCTGACTCCTTGGCAATCGGGACAACCTTCACCCAATCCAATGGGGCGTAGACCAAAGTTTGTGACTACACTCAAAAAGATGGGATATGCTAAATCGGAGATTAATGAAGTGATTCTTGTGATGCTTGCGATGACAGAAAAGGAGTTGATTGAAATCATCTCTCGAGACGATACAAATATCCTCGAACTGACAATCTGCAAGGCATTGTTACTAAATGCCAAGAGAGGTTCGCTGAATGCGTTAGAGGTACTGCTTAATCGCAGTATTGGATTACCAGTAAGACAAACCGAGGTTCAATTGAAACACGAAGAGTATACGGTGACTTTGAATTTGTAAGTTTATTGTGTAACATTGAACTATGAAAAAAATATTTTTTTTTATAGTTCTGTTTGTTTGTAAATCATTGTATTCACAGGAAGCGCAATTGAATTATCATGTAGATTCAATGTATGAATCTAAGGCCGATTATTTATTACTAACCCGAATTGTTGTGTTAGAAGATTCAATTAGTAATGAAGAAATTGTAACACGGATAAAAAACTGGAGCGGTCTAAATTTTGTTAACCCCTCCGAAGTTCTTGTGAATGAAACCAAGCAACAATTAGTTTACAACTATGTGACATCCTTTAGAGCTTCAGGAATGGCAAGTTTTGATTGGTACATTCGGCTGGTGATAAGTATCAAGGATAACAAAGTTCGCCTTCAATACTTTGATGATGGAAATGTTTATCGCCCTGCTGAACGGGCAGGTAGTATGATATTACCCGCAGTTGGAGCGAGAACGAGCCATTTAAGAACATACTTTAACAAGGACGAGGATACAAGGTGCCGAAAAATGTTCAATGAGGGGTTGATGAACTTTAAAATAAAAATAAACTCATCCAGCGTTGTATTGGAGAACAGCATAAAGAAAAGTACAACTTCAACAACAAAAGACGACTGGTAGTTTTGTCTGTTTCATTAACACTGATGATTGAGCAACATTACAAAATTGAGGGTTTTAAATCCACCTTGGACTTGCGTGTAGTTAATCACGGCGAATTGAATAAGGTGTTAAATCTTGGAAAAGAAAAAATCTTCAATTTTGCAGATTTGCAGAAATTAGCCGCAGTTCTTTGGGATAATCGAGATACAATCGGATTCAATATTGAAGACTTCGTTCTTAACGAACTTGATGTTGTTGAAAAGACCATCATGAAACGTAAGCTATCCAATTTGTCCGGTGCTGTTAACCGTGGTTTTTTATTGAAAGGTATTAATTTTGATTATCAGCCATCAATTGATAAGCCGATTTCATCGGACGAGCTAAAACTTTATTTTGATGAGATACTTGAGTTAGGCTTGATTCCTAACGTATCCGATATAAAAGTAATTCCGATTAATAACAATCCATCTTGGCCTGAACTATGTAAAATGGGATTCAAGAGGAATTGTGTAATCAACAGACAATTTAGTTGGTACGAAGTTCAAATTAACCCTATGAGGGATTCATCTTCAGGGCAGATTATTCCAGTTTGTATATCTTATCAAGAGTTTGTACTTTGAGATTTAAAATTATGAAAAACTATATTCTTGTTCTTGTGAGTTTCTTATTTGTAGATTTTACATATTGCCAATCTAAGGCCGATTTAATTCGGAGTATCGAGGAACTCAAGGTAGCTAATGTTCAAAATCAAACCAAAATTGAATCGCTCCAAAAAGATGTTGAAAATTTGAAGGTGCGTGTCACAATAGGGGAGACAAAAATTCAAAATCAAGAGAAAGAAATATCAAGATTGAATCAGTTATTGGATGGTAATGGCATCAATCATGCTCCAACTGGTAGTGTTACGAATAATGTAGTTGATCCAAATAATGTCAATAGCTCATCCAATAGTTCAGTAAAATCCCAATGTAAGGGAATTACGAAGGCAGGAAATCAATGTAAGCGTTCTGGAGGACCTAATGGGTATTGTTATCAGCACGGCGGACAATAGTTCTTCGATTGAAATAATACAAAACCGACAACAAAACCGACAACGCACAAATAAAAAACCCTCGCAGAGTCTTATTCTACAAGGGTTTTGTGTTGTGGGTTGCAGAGAGGAAGGGATTCGAACCCTCGAAACGCTTTTGGCGTTTACACACTTTCCAGGCGTGCTCCTTCGACCACTCGGACACCTCTCTAAGAGAGGTCAAAGATAGTTATTGTTGGGTGATTTTAGCCCAAAGGAATCCAAATTCCTCCGACAAAGATGTATCCTGAAACTTCAATTACCTCTGTGCCGTTGATCAATGTAGTGTTTAACATGTGCGTTTTTTTGTTTGTGTGCAAATTGACAACCATATGTTATCAAATGATAACCATTCGATTACATAAAC
>JAULVY010000067.1:0-24697 GCA_032110825.1 Chitinophagaceae bacterium
GGCCATTCTACAAAGCATGTCTTTCGGCTATTCAGAATTTCATCTACCCCTGCATCCATGGCCTCGGCTTCACTGGAAAGTCGATATAAATCAATGTGATGCACAAAGGATCCTTCGGCAATGTCTGTAGAGAGTAAATACGTGTTAACCAAGGAAAAGGTTGGACTGCTCACGGTATCCATTACACCCAATTGCTTACATAGCTCTTTGATCAGGGTGGTTTTCCCAGCCCCAAGGTCTCCTTCAAAAACAAGCACATTTGGGAGCTTGATTACGCCCAACAGATCTTTAGCAATTGCTGAAATCTTTCCCAAGGCATACGTATTTGAATAAAGGACCATGAATGCGAAGATAATTTAATCAGTAAATTTGCAATATGGAAACAGTTCAATGGAAAGTGGAGGGGATGACATGTGCTAATTGTGCACTGTCCATAAACAAATATTTAAACAAAGAAGGACTCAAAAATATCAAAGTCAACCCGATTGACGATAATGTTTCATTTGAATACGAAGAAGGAACGAATCTCCAGAAATTAACGAAAGGAATTTCGGATTTGGGATATACTGTAGTGGAAGAGAACGCTAAAGAGGCAGGAACTAAAAAACCATTTCTCAAGTCTCAGAATCAAAAACTCATTTTTTGTCTTCCATTTACTGCGGTTTTAATGTTGCACATGTTGGAAAAATGGATTCACATCCATTGGCTAATGAATCCTTGGGTTCAACTCGCACTTTGCCTTCCTGTTTACATCGTAGGTATGTCTTTTTTTGGCAAAAGCGCCATCAAAAGCATTCGAAATAGAATGCCGAACATGAACGTTTTGGTTGCTATGGGAGCAACGGCTGCATTTGTTTACAGCTTTGTAGGAACATTGATGGGGCAAGGTGAGCAATATCTTTTTTATGAAACCTCTGCTACCATCATCACCCTTGTTTTTTTTGGCAACTACCTTGAGGAGAGCTCAATTCAATCTACTCAAAAAGCTTTAAATACGCTGGTGAAATCACAAAAAGTGATGGCCAATATGATCGCTTTTGATGAAAACCACCAAGAAGTCATTTTCCCAATCGAAAATACCCAGTTAAAAGTTGGCGATCTTATTTTGATCCGAAGCGGTGAGCAAGTTCCTATTGATGGTAAGATTTTGTGGGGGGATGCATTAATCAACGAATCTTTACTAACTGGCGAGAGTGCTCCGGTTCATAAGTCTGCAAAAAATACAATTGTAGGTGGAAGCGTTGTGGAATCAGGGAACGTAAAAGTGCAGGTAACTGCTGCTTTGGGAGACACCGTACTTTCGGGTATTGTGCAATTGGTAAAACAAGCGCAAGGGGAAAAACCACCCATTCAAAATCTTGCCGATAAAATTAGTGCCGTTTTTGTTCCCCTAGTAATCGGCATTGCCTTAGCGACATTGATAGGAAACTATCTGTATTTGGAAAATTTCACACAGGCCCTTATGCGCTCTATCGCTGTTATGGTAATAGCTTGTCCCTGTGCAATGGGATTGGCAACTCCTGCTGCTATTGCAGTTGGTTTAGGAAGAGCTGCACGAAACGGAATACTTTTCAGAAATGCTACAAGTCTTGAAAATTTTAGAACCATCAAGCAAGTTGTATTCGACAAAACAGGAACATTAACCACCGGAGCATTTCAACTTTCAACCTACTCCTGTCTTCTTGAAAATGAAAACGAATGGAAGAAAATTGTTTTTTCGCTAGAAAAATATTCCAACCACCCTATTGCCCAATGCATTGCAGCTAATTTTAAAAGTAAGGAAGATGTAAAATGGAAATCAATCGAAGAAGTTAAAGGTCTGGGGATGAAGGGCATTGACATGGAAGGAAATGAATATGTTGCAGGCTCCTATAAAATAGCTAAAGAAAAAACTTCAGAAAGCCACCACAATGTGTATGTCCTCAAGAACAATTTACTTATCGGATGGATTGATGTTGTTGATGAAATAAGACCCGAGGCTCAGGACGTTATAACACAGTTGAAAAAATCAGGATTGAAAACCATTTTGTTGAGTGGTGATAAAAAAGAAAAATGTGAAAGTGTAGCCAAGCAATTGGGAATCGACGAAGTATATGCGGAGCAAACACCGGAAGAAAAACTCATAAAAATTGATTCCCTGAATAAAGAAATGCCAACGGCCATGGTAGGTGATGGAATCAATGATGCACCAGCACTCGCAAAAGCAACAATAGGCATATCCTTGAGCGAGGCTTCACAATTAGCCATTCAAAGTGCACATGTTGTTTTGATGAATACCGGATTGAAAAAACTACCTACTGCACTGGGCCTAGGAAAACATACATACCTCACCATCAAGCAAAACTTATTTTGGGCTTTTTTCTACAACATTATCGCAATTCCTATTGCAGCCTTTGGATTTCTTACGCCAACCTTTGGGGCTTTGGTGATGGGCATGAGTGACGTGGTTTTAGCACTGAATTCGGTAAGATTGTTCATCAAGAAAGTGGCTTGAACATTTCCTCATGAACCCAAGTGAACTTTTAAAAAAATATTGGGGCCATGCTCGTTTTCGCCCTGCGCAAGAAGAAATCATTCAAGCTGTTCTTGATGGTAGCGATGTTTTAGCCATCTTACCAACAGGAGGCGGTAAATCAGTATGTTTTCAAATTCCCGCATTGGCAACGCCAGGAATCTGCTTGGTTGTCTCCCCTTTGATTGCCCTGATGGAAGATCAAGTTCAGCGGTTAAAAGAAATGGACATCCCTTCGGAAATGATTTCCTCTGGAATGTCTGCATCCACCATTGATCAATTGATGGATGCCTGCGAACAGGGAAATCTAAAATTTTTATACGTATCTCCAGAAAGGCTAGAAAATAAATCATTTCAGGAATCCTTGGTCTCTTTACCCATACAGATGCTTGCAGTAGATGAAGCACACTGCATTTCACAATGGGGATACGATTTTAGACCTTCCTATTTACACATAGCAAAAATAAAATCCTTTTTTCCTAAAATTCCAGTTATTGCACTTACTGCATCTGCAACCCAGCGTGTTCAAACTGATATTTTAGAAAAACTATCTATCCCTAAGGCTAAAGTTTTCACTACTTCGTTCGAAAGGAAAAATCTGTATTACCAAGCAGAAAACTGCGATTACAAAACCAATAAAATTTCGGCATTATTCAAATCAACTCCTGGCACAGGGATCATCTATTGCAGAACTCGAAAAAGAACGGTTGAAATCAACGAAGTATTGATCCAAAAAGGAATTCAATCCGATTTTTATCATGCAGGCTTAGACCAAGAAACTCGAAAATCAAAACAAATTGATTGGATTGAAGGAAGAACTCAGGTGATGGTATGTACCAATGCCTTTGGTATGGGTATTGACAAAGCTGACGTGCGACTGGTTGTGCATGCAGATTTACCCGATTGTTTAGAAAACTATTACCAAGAGGCCGGCAGAGCAGGAAGAGATGGCAAGCCTTCTCAAGCCTATTTGCTATACGCTGAAAATGAAATAGAGCAATTGAAAAAATTACCAGATGTTAAGTTTCCGCCAATAGCCACAATACGAAAAGTGTATCAAGCGCTAGCAAATTACCATCAAATGCCTTCGGGATCTGGCGAGGGTCAGGCTTATGATTTTGACTTAGACGATTTTATAGAAAAGTTTAAACTCAATAACCAAGAAGTAGTCTATAGCCTACAAGCACTGAAACAAGAAGAAATTATAGATTATACGGATAAAGTATTCAAGCCTTCTACAATTGAGTTTACTTCCAACAGGTATACCCTTGAAGATTTCCAAAAGATCCATACTGATCTTGAGCCTTTCATCCAAGCACTGTTAAGAACATATGCAGGAATTTGGGATGGCCCTGTACGGATCAATGAAAAACAGTTGGCATGGAACTTGAAAATTCATCTTGATCTACTTACTATGCATTTGCATACCCTTCACAAACATGGGATCATCTCATACCAACCTAAAAAAGAAAATACCCATATCACCTATTTACAAAATAGGATTGTTTCAGGCGAACTTGAAATAAATTATACTGCGTATATCGAAAGAAAAAAAGCATATGCCAATCGCATTCAAACCATGATTGACTTCGCCAAAACCACAGAATGCCGTTCCGTTTTTATTGGAAACTATTTTGGAGATCGAACAATTCAACCTTGCTCCAATTGCGATAATTGCAGACATAAAAAAAAGGGCAACAGTTCAACTACAGAGATGAAGAAAGCAATTGAATTGACGATTGCTCTGTTACAGGCTGAACCGGTAAATAGGAACGAACTGATAAACAAAACCAGACTATCACCTGAGCTGCTGGATGCCTGTGTTGAATTTTTGATTTCCGAATCAAAAATCGATTATGATCTAAGTGGCAAGATCTTCCTAAAATAAAAAAAGGGCCAGGATAGAAATCCAGCCCGTTTTAAAATCCAATATCCTATGAAAAACCGGTTTAAAGGTATAGTCTTTTTAGATTAAATGAAAATTTGAACCTAGAAAAAACAAGTATTCTTACATGACGTTGAATATCATATACTTATACTATAATTCTTGCTGCCGTTCCAGCTTCAAAATAGCAGGTAGATCAGCAATGGCCGTCCTGGTACCATAACGCCAACAATAAATAATTAATTTTTCACAGGATCAGATCTAGCCAGCAAATCAATTTTACGTGTTGTAAATTTTAAATATATTTCCTGTTTAACAAAAATTTATTGCCCCTCTCTACTTTATATGAAGCTTTATAATTTTATTTGTTGTAAATAGGTCATATGTCAACCACATCAAAACCCAGAATCCTTCTTTGTGAAGACGATCCCAACCTCGGGTTGGTACTCAAAAATTTTCTTGAGCTGAGCGAATTTGAAGTTGTTTTGGAACGAGACGGCCGTTTGGGGTTGGCTGCGTTTCAACGTGAAAAGTTTGACATCTGCTTACTCGACGTTATGATGCCAAAAATGGACGGCTTCATGCTCGCCGAGGAGATTAGAGACATCAATCCGGATATCCCTTTGTTTTTTCTTTCAGCAAAATCCATGAAAGAAGATCAGATCAAAGGATATAAACTTGGTGCGGACGATTATATCACCAAACCCTTTGATTCTGAATTGTTGCTCTTCAAAATAAAAGCAATTTTAAAAAGAAACGAGGAGCAAAACAGAGAGCAAGAAAATATAGAATTTGATCTGGGTAAATACCACTTCATTCCAAAACTCAGAGAGCTTTCTATTGAAGGGAAAAAAGTAACACTTTCCCCTAAAGAAAACGAGCTACTTAAGATGCTTAGTGAGTATAAAAATGATTTGTTGCAGAGAGAGCTGGCCTTAAAAAAGATTTGGGGCAACGACAATTATTTCAACGGAAGGAGCATGGATGTCTATATTGCCAAATTGAGAAAATACCTCAAAGAAGACTCTGATGTTGAAATTGTGAACATTCACGGAAACGGATTCAGACTCATTGTAAAGTAACCGCTTTCGGCTTTCAAACTGGTTTGCCATCGTTTAAAAAAGCAGGTTGCTGTCTTTTTGAAAGGGCTTTTTCAAATGCTCATAGGCTTTTCGGGTAACTTCTCGGCCTCGCAATGTTCTTTGCAAAAAACCTTCTTGAATCAAGAAAGGTTCATATACATCCTCAATGGTCCCAGCCTCCTCACCTACTGCCGTTGCAATCGTAGTTAATCCAACCGGACCTCCTTTGAATTTGTCGATGATCGCAGAAAGAATCCGATTGTCCATCTCATCCAAGCCATGATCATCCACATTAAGGGCTTTCAATGCATGCTGAGTAATACCCAAAGAAATTACTCCGTCGCCCAATACTTGAGCAAAATCACGTACCCTTTTTAGCAATCCATTCGCAATTCTTGGCGTTGCCCTGCTCCGTCGCGCAATTTCAAAAGCAGAATCTGATGTTATTTTGGTTTTTAAAATAGACGATGTTCGTGTTACAATTTGCTGCAGCACATCAATCGAGTAATATTCTAATCTAGATTTTATAGCAAAGCGAGATAATAAAGGAGCTGTTAGCAATCCACTCCGTGTTGTTGCTCCAATAAGCGTAAATGGATTCAGGCTGATTTGAATCGTCTTTGCACTTGGACCGCTATCAATGATGATATCCAATTTATAATCCTCCATGGCGGCATACAGATACTCTTCTACCACCGTACCGAGTCGATGTATCTCATCAATAAATAAAATATCATTGGGCTCCAATGAAGTCAGCAAGCCCGCTAAATCAGCAGGCTTTTCGATTACGGGTCCTGAAGCCTCCCGGATCTGAGAACCCATTTCATTTGCAATGATCCTTGATAATGTGGTTTTACCTAAACCGGGGGGACCGTGAAACAATACATGGTCTAGGGACTCATTCCGCATTTTTGCGGCTTTGATAAAAATCTTTAGGTTTTCGATTATAGTAGGCTGACCAGAAAAATCATCCAATTGCGAAGGCCGGATGGTATTTTCAAATTCAGCTTCAATGGGCGAAACCTGTTTGTCAGAAGGATTCAAATGCGGATTCATTCGATTGTGAATTTAACGCAATGGGCCTAGATTACAACATTGATCATCTTTCCTTTAACAAAAATTATTTTTTTAAGCGTCTTCCCTTCGGTCCATTTGGAAACAATCGGATCATTTTTCAATATCTCTTCCACATCGGCTTGGGTTGCATCAATGGAAATCAAAAGGGTAGTCCGGGTTTTCCCGTTTATGGCTACAGGATATTCTTTAGCAGATTCCACCAAGTATTTCTCTTCTACTTCAGGATACAATGCATCCAAAACAGATCCAGTGTGCCCTGTTGCATGCCACAGTTCTTCAGATACATGAGGTGCATAAGGCGCAAGAACAATTAAAAATTTCTCCAACAATTCCAATGAACGACAGTTCAAGTCCGTCAAATCATTTACACCAATCATAAAAGAGCTGACCGCTGTATTAAATGAAAACTTTTCGGTACCCTCCTCAATTTTCTTGCACATCTTATAAAAAACTTTCCAGGCGTCATCTGATGCAGGTGTAGATTCTACTTTCAGTCCTTTTTCAGAGTCCATGAACAATCTCCAAAATTTCTTGATGAATCGATGAACCCCTTCGATTCCTTTCATATCCCATGGCTTATCTTGATCGATTGGGCCTAGGAACATCTCGTACATGCGGAAGGTATCTGCCCCGTAATGTTCAACGATATCATCAGGATTTACCACATTGAAATACCGCTTGCTCATTTTTTCCTGTCGGGTTCCGCAGATGTACTTTCCGGATTCCGTAATAAAACTTGCATCGTTGAAATCAGGCTTCCATTTTTTAAACCCTTCCAGATTCAATTCAAGTCCATCCACCAAGGAAACATCAGCATGCAACTCCGTTGTATCGTATTGATCCTTTAATCCGAAAGAAACAAATTCGTTTTTGCCTTTTACGCGATATACCAACCTCGAGTCTCCTCCTATTTTTCCTTGATTCAACAGGCGCTTAAATGGCTCTTCAAAACCAATATATCCCAAGTCAAAAAGAATTTTGGTCCACATGCGGCTATACAACAAATGCCCAACTGCATGTTCCGTTCCACCTACGTATAAATCGACTTGCCCCCAGTAATCGCTTGCTGTTCTGCTGCAAAACTCTTGGGCATTTTGCGGGTCCATGTAACGCAAGAAGTACCAACTGCTTCCGGCATAGCCGGGCATGGTATTGACTTCTCTACTTCCACCACGATATGAAACCCACTCGGATAGATTGGCCAAAGGTCCTTGCGCATCAGGACCAGGCTTCAGTTCATTCAATTCAGGAAGTAGAACAGGCAGATCAGTTTCGGATAAAGTTTCTGCATACCCCTCTTTCCAAACAATGGGAAAAGGCTCACCCCAATAGCGTTGTCTACTAAAAGCAGCATCACGCATTTTGTAATGGGTTTGTCTTTTGGCGATACCCATTTCCTCCATTTTCTGAATGGAAACATCGATGGCCTCTGTCATTTTCAATCCGTTTAAAAATCCGCTGTTCACCAAACGAGCTTCCTTGGTTGGGTTGGCTTCTTTTCCAGTGTAGTATTCTCCAATAATATTGGTAATGGGGATTGAAAAATGCTGGGCGAATTTGAAATCCCTTTCATCTCCGCATGGAACAGCCATGATGGCTCCCGTTCCATATCCTGCTAACACATATTCGCTAATCCAAATGGGTATTTTTCGATCTTCAAAAGGGTGTTTGCAATTTGAACCGCTAAAGACACCGGTAATTTTTTTCTCTGCCATACGCTCACGCTCGCTTCGGCTGTTCACATAGCTCAGGTAATCATGTACGGCTTGAGACTGGCTAACTGAGGTGAGTTCACTAACCCATTCGTGTTCGGGGGCTATCACCATAAAATCAACACCGTAAATGGTATCTGGTCTGGTTGTATACACTTTTAGCTTCCGGCTTTTCGCGGATTTTTCAGATTCTATATCAAAATCAATTTCAGCACCGAAGCTTTTGCCAATCCAATTGGATTGCATTTCTTTCATGCTGTCGCTAAACTCTACGTGCTGTAAGCCTGTGAGCAAGCGTTCTGCATATTCTGTAATCCTCAGATACCATTGCCGTAATTTCTTTTTTACTACAGGGTGACCGCCTCTTTCGCTAACTCCGTTGACCACTTCATCATTTGCTAAAACCGTACCCAATGCTTCACACCAGTTTACTTCACCCTCGCCACAGTAAGCCAACCGATACAACATCAATACTTCCTGTTTATATTGATCGTTCATGACTTTCCATTCTTCGGAATTGAAATGCAATTGACGATCACCTGGACAAGGATGCGACGGATTACCCTCTGCATTGAAAATTGAAATAAGGGTATCGATTTTTTTTGCTTTTTGATCCTTTCGGTCAAACCAGCTGTTGAACAGCTGAAGAAAAATCCATTGTGTCCACTGGTAATATGAGGCGTCGGATGTACGAACTTCACGATCCCAATCAAAGCAAAATCCGATTTTATCCAACTGAGCCCTGAAGGTTTTTATGTTTTGATCCGTGGAAATGGCTGGGGGGATACCGTGTTCGATGGCATATTGCTCAGCCGGAAGTCCAAAAGAATCATATCCCATGGGGTGAAGTACGTTGTACCCCTTGAGGCGTTTATACCGACTGTAAATATCACTGGCTATATATCCCAAGGGATGGCCAACGTGCAAACCAGCACCACTGGGGTATGGAAACATGTCTAATACATAGCACTTGGGCTTGGTGCTTTGGTTAGAAACTTGATATATGCGTTTTTCTTTCCAGTGCTGCTGCCATTTCAACTCAATATTCCTAAACGCATATTCCATGTGGTATCTTTATGTAAGTGGAAAAAATTAACCTTTTTGAACGAAGGGCAAAAATACACAAACGCTGCAAAATTGCTATTTTTGGGTCTGTTCTCTTAAAATTCAATTTAAATAGATTTCCATGGGCAAACAAACCAACGCATCAATGAAAAGAAGTAAACCTTCTTATTTCATGGCTGTGCTTGGCGTTGCACTGGTTCTGTTTATTTTGGGGATGCTGGGCTGGTTGGTGATCAATGCAAGCAAACTGGAAAGCTATTTCAAAGGAAGTGTTCAAGTACAGGCATTCATTCGGGATGGAAGTCCGAAAAATGAAATAGACCAAGTCATCAATACCATTTCTGCCAAGCCCTATGCCCGAGGTATTGAATTTATCTCCAAAGAGAAGGCAAGATCTAAATTCATTGGCGATGGAAACGAGGATTGGAATAAGGTATTGGATTACAACCCACTTCCTGCAAGCATTGATTTTTATTTGGATCCCGCCTATGTAAACAAAGACAGCTTAAATATTATCACTGCTGAAGTTCAAAAGTTTTTTATTGTTAGCGAAGTCAAGTATCCAGACGCCATAGTAAGCAACTTGAATAACATCGTCAAAAAAACCGAATATTTTTTATTGGCGCTTGCTGGCGTGCTGGCATTGATTGTAATTATATTGATTGATAATACCATTAAGTTAGCGATGTTTTCAAATCGTTTTTTGATCAAGACGATGCAAATGGTTGGTGCTACGCGTTGGTTCATTTCAAAGCCATTTGATCAAAAAGCTGTACTCAATGGATTACTCAGTGCAATCTTGGCAATCGGAACTTTATTGGTTATTATCTATGGGGTTGAAAACTGGTGGCTACCGGAAATCAAGGCTTTGCGCGATAACACCATGTTGGTTTTGCTGTTTTTGGCTCTCATCATCATTGGAATAAGCATTACCTTCATCAGTACACACCGATCGGTAACCAAGTACCTGAAAATGAAATTGGATGACCTTTATTGAAAAAATAATGTATGCGTAAAACCAATAGTCCACTTTTTGGAAAAGATAATTTTACCTGGATGCTAATCGGGCTTGCAGTAATGGTACTCGGTATCGTTCTACTATCTGGAGGAAAAAACACAGATCCCAATGTATTCGATGAATCCTTGGTATACAGCAAAACACGAATAACAATTGCGCCTATTTTGATTCTAGTAGGTCTTCTCGTTGAAGCGTACGCGATCATGAAAAAAAGCAAATAATTTTCATGGATATTGTTCAAGCCCTGGTGCTGGCCATTATTGAAGGGATTACAGAATTTCTTCCCATCTCTTCAACCGGGCACATGGCTATTGCATCTGCTTTCTTTAAAATTGAAGACAAGCCATTTACCAAATTGTTTGAAGTGGTCATTCAATTTGGAGCTATTTTATCGGTAGTAGTTCTGTATTGGAAAAAATTTATTGAGCTAAAAAATTGGATGTTTTATGCCAAATTATTAATTGCTATGGTTCCTGCACTGCTTTTTGGTGCGGCACTGAAATCTCATATTGACGCGGTTTTAGAAAAGCCTTTGTTTATTTCAGTGGTGATGTTGGGGGGAGGGTTTTTGCTGCTGTTCGTCGATAAATGGTTTAGCGAAACTCGAATTGAGGATGAATCCAAAATGAGTTATAAAAATGCTTTTGTAATTGGATTGTTTCAGGTGTTGGCCGTTGTATTTCCGGGCTTAAGCAGAAGCGCAGCTACCATTATTGGAGGCATGCAGCAAAAATTGAGTCGCTCACTTGCTGCTGAATTTTCATTTTTCCTTGCTGTACCCACTATGTGTGCTGCAACGGTTAAAAGCATATACGACATCTGGAGAGAACAGCCTGAAGTACTATCAGGATCTGGATGGGAATACCTAGGATTTGGAAGTGTAGTAGCATTTGTAGTGGCTTTATTAGCGATACGTTTTTTCATTCAGTTCTTAAAGCAAAACGGGTTTAGGATGTTTGGCTGGTATCGAATTGTGGTTGGAACCATCCTGATCGTCCTGATTGCCACGGGCAATTTATAAACCATGGATAAAAAAAGGAAAAAGGTACAGTATGCTTGGACCATGTACGATTGGGCCAATAGTTCATACAACCTCGTTATAACCTCCACCATATTTCCTGCATATTATGTGGCAGTAACCAGCAATCCAATTGAAGGAGAGCTGAGCTATGTTGATTTTTTTGGAATCAAAATCATCAATACCGCCCTCCAAAACTATGCACTTGCCATCGTTTTTTTGTTGGTGGCCTTAACGTCTCCTATCCTATCATCGATAGCGGATTACAGAGGAAACAAGAAAGCATTCATGCGATTTTTTGCTTTCATGGGATCACTTTCGTGTGCGGCCCTGTTCTTTTTTACCCCAGAAAAAATTGAATGGGGAATCCTCTTTTTTAGCTTAGCAGCATTGGGCTTCTGGAGCAGCATTGTTTTTTATAATTCATACTTGCCAGACATTGCAGAGCCAAATGAAAGAGACCGATTGAGTGCTAGAGGTTTTGCCATGGGGTACATTGGATGCGTATTGCTGCAGCTAATTTGCTTTCTGATCATCCTGCAACCAGCATGGTTTGGATTGGACAATGGCGATAAAACGCTGGGGCCACGTATTTCATTTTTACTGGTTGGTGTTTGGTGGTTGGGATTTGCACAAATTCCATTCTCGGTTCTTCCCTCCAATACTCCACAAAATAAATCACTGAAGAAACATCTTTTGGTGAATGGCTTTCACGAACTGAAACAGGTTTGGCATCAGGCAAAAAAAAGTACGGCACTGAAACGGTATTTGATTGCCTTTTTTCTATTGAGCGTAGGTGTTCAAACCGTTATGCTTGTTGCAGCAGGATACAGCAAAAAAGAAATTTTTCCTAAGCAAGAGGATGAGCCCAAGTTGATCCTCACCATTATACTTATCCAAGTGGTTGCCATCTTTGGAGCACTTCTTCTAAGCAGGGTGTCTAAATGGCTGGGGAATATTGCAACCATGATGATTGCAATTTTGGTTTGGATTTTTATTTGCATTTGGGGCTATTACATCACCTCGCAAACTGAATTTTATATATTAGCTGGTTTAGTTGGCTTGGTGATGGGGGGTGTACAATCGATGAGTAGAAGCACATACTCAAAATTATTACCAGAAACACAAGACACCACAGCATTCTTCAGCTTTTACGATGTAACAGAAAAAGTAGCCTTAACTATTGGGCTTTTTCTATTTGCGTATAACGAAGAACTAACCGGCAGCATGCGAAATTCTATTTTGGTTTTAATGGCCTTCTTTGTGTTAAGCTTTTTTGCGCTCATGTATACCAAACAATCCATAACCAGAGAAACACATGCAACTCTTTTCCATTGACGCGGGTCTTTTTAAATTGGATGGCGGGGCTATGTTTGGCGTGGTTCCTAAAACCATGTGGAACAAACTCAATCCCGCAGATGAAAATAACCTATGTACCTGGAGTATGCGGTGCTTACTCATTGTTGAAGGAGATAGAAGAATCTTAATTGATTGTGGGATGGGAAACAAACAATCGGAAAAGTTCTTCAGTCATTACCATCCTCACGGCCACCATACCCTGTTCAGTTCTTTGGCAGAAAAAGGATTTCAACCCGAGAATATAACCGATGTGATTCTCACGCATTTGCATTTCGACCATTGCGGAGGTGCAATTGTACTTGAAAACGGAAACCTTAAGCCTGCATTCCCCCATGCCACCTTTTGGT
Source organism: Chitinophagaceae bacterium (assembly GCA_032110825.1). GTDB lineage: Bacteria > Bacteroidota > Bacteroidia > Chitinophagales > Chitinophagaceae > Pollutibacter. Next base: position 13,076 of record JAULVY010000067.1, read on the forward strand.
CAAATGAAAATCATTGGAATTGGGCAATAGAACCAAACGATAGAGAAAAAGCATCGTTCTTAATAGAGAATATTCTGCCTTTGAAAGAAAGTGGACAATTGAAATTTATCACTGAAAAAGAAGGGGAAACTACAGCATTTACTCCAAATATTGATATCCGTTTTGTGCAGGGACATACGCGATCAATGATGCTGCCTCAAATCAAAATAGGTGAGCGCACCATTGTGTATATGGCCGATCTGATTCCTTCTGCTTCACATATTCCATTGCCTTATGTAATGGCCTATGATATGTTTCCCATAAAGACATTAGAAGAAAAAAAGATTTTCCTAGAAGAGGCCGTCAATAAAAACTATATTTTATTTTTTGAACACGATCACGTAGATACTTGCTGTACTGTTGAGAAAACAGAAAAAGGATTTAGGAAAAAAAATACAGTCGCGCTGGCTGATGCAGGCATCAATTGAAGCTTATCATAGATTTCAATGGATGACGCAATTTTCTATACCCCATCATATCCACTTTCACACTACCCACGGTAATGGGACTCTCAATTCGCAGAGGCAACTGATTCTTATCGTCTGACACCCAAACCGTCATCAATTCACCTCCCTGAAATATAGTGCCTTTGATAAGCATGGGCTTAAATTTTATGGTATGAAATTTACCATAACGTGTTTTCAAAACTTCTTTGCCCAAATACCGGATGTAGATATTATGAACTTCATTATCCAAAAACATACTAAAGGGAATTTTATCTCCTACGTTGTATTTGGAAAAATCAATATTGCGTGCATAGTAAATTGAACTGAGCACATCTTGCATGCAATCGCTGATTTCGAAATTACCTTTTGTGGTTGTTGCCGTATTTTTTTTATGATCAAATTGCACAAGTTCATCTTTCCGAAATCCTCCTTCTTCTACATGACGAATAAATTTATACGGTTTAAGCGAGGCCGTATCTACAAAGGTTTCGTAGCGATCACGCACCCTGAATATCCAATCGTAAGAAGGATTTGAGCTTCCCAATCCTACAATGTGATATACGGGCTTATTTTCTAATTTAGCTTGGTTTACCGTAAAAGAAGCTGTACCCGCATCTACGTACAATCCGATTATATTATAGAAAATTTTAAATGTAATCACTTCGCCTGCGGAGAAACAGGTATTGGATGTTGCACAAAAATCATTTACGGGCTTCCGCTGAACGAAACTATGCAATGGGAAAGCCAATAAGCAATAAAATAGCATTTTGCGCATGCCCAAAGATAATTCCAATGAGGTTTCGTGAGGTTAAATCAAGCAAGGATTAAGAGAAAATTTTCTTAAAATCAAGTCTAATTCTTAAAGGGCCTATACCGAAGAAAATCAAGTGCCCCTAAAATAGAAGGAATTATAAAATTGATGCCCCAGATCCATGTTATAATAAACAATATGGATACGTGATATTCTTGAAAAGAAGCAAAAAGCAATAATGCAAACTGCCAACGAAGCCCAAGCTCTAAAATAGTAAATGTGGGTATTACTGCCAGCAAGAGAAAAAGAACAGAAAGCGTAACGAGCAACTCGATATAACTCATTGGAATTTCCATGGCTACGAAAAATATCCAGTATTGAAAAACAAAAACCGAAAATCTAAGTACGGATATGAGCAGTACAACAAACAATACTTTATTTGGTGTGGCGCCAAGCATCTGTAGATTTTCGGATAACCTTGGACTGAATTTAGAAAAGCGTTTCAACAATGCAGGCGCTCCCCAATAGGTTAAAAGGGCAATACAGGATATGATCACAGAAACAATTAAAGCCATATCGTTGACCCAAGACCATTCTGAATTTTTAAAAAAATCTTTCCAATCATCCTGGATCAAAAACAGAGATGTGGAACCCACAACCAAGGTTACAAGCAGTTGGGCCAAATTGCTGATGAACGTCCACCCCATCCCTTGAATCATTTGTGACTTGGGCAAATGAAGAATCCGCCCTAAAAATTCACCCATGCGATTTGGAGTTACCACGGAAACAGCAATTCCGCGGAATACAGCCCAGAATGCAGCTCGAAAAGAAAGCGAAAAGGATGTTTGCAAAAGGATTTTCCATTTGACGGCTTCAAGCGACCATTGAAAAATCATAAGAATGAGTAAAGTAAACAATAAAATCAGTGGGTGAATGCTGATTTGGGTAAGCCACAGTTTGGGATTTATCAATGTGCTTAGGTGAATACTGAGATCTTTTGAAATACTCCAGGATATCCATACAAAGAGTATGGGTCCTAAAATCCAATTGATGAATAATTTGATACTTTTGTTCATCTCCATTGCACGTTTTCAAATATAAATCTCCTTGAGTCCAAATAGTAAAATTATTTTAGGTATTGATCCGGGAACGGTTATCATGGGATTTGGCTTGATAAAAGTTCAGGGACAGCAGATCGAAATGCTGGAAATGAATGCCATTAAGCTCAATGCCAAAAAAGATATGTATGAGCGATTGGGCATCATCAATAAGGTGATTCAGGAGTTGATCGATAAACATCAACCGAACCAGATGGCCATTGAAGCACCCTTCTTTGGCAAGAATGTACAAAGTATGCTCAAGCTTGGAAGAGCCCAGGGTGTTGCCATTGCAGTTGCCATGGCCAACGATATTCCTGTTTCAGAATATTCTCCAAAAAAAGTAAAGCAGGCCATAACGGGGAATGGCAATGCCAGCAAAGATGAGATTTTAAAAATGCTCAGTCACATCGTGCCCCTATCCCAGGAAATCAAACATTTTGATGCTTCAGATGCATTGGCAGTTGCCATATGCCATCATTTCAATAGCAAGAGTTTTACGCCTAAAACCAGTGTCCGTCCGAAAAGCAAACAAAAGAAAACATCAGAATGGGAGAATTTCATCAAAAGAAATCCCAATCGCATCATCAAACCTTAATCGGGCTTTCGATTTCTCCAATAGAATAAAAACGCAGGAATCAACAAGAGCCATTTCCAATTTTCCAAGGCCCCCACGGTGAAATCCAATACATAATGCCCAAGCAATACCCCCAAAAACAACCAGGCAGCCCAAGATTCTTTTGTCCACAGAAAAGAAAGAGAGAGAAACAGAAGAATGTTGAGTAGAACATGTGCCGCGGGATATAAAATCCCCCATTGCGCATAGAATCCAGCAAATGAATAAAAAATATCAAAGAAGCCCAATACCAGCAAAACAACAATCAACGTTTTTGCAATCACATCTATTCTTTTCGTTTTCATGTTTATCACTTCAAAAAGGATAGAATTTTTTGTTGAGCCTGTTTTAATTCTTCAGCAGTGGGCTGGAGTTTTGGACGGGTAAAATTTAAATCATCTGCAGAATCAATAGGCACTAAATGTACGTGCGCATGTGGCACTTCCAGTCCAATTACAGAAATTCCAACCCGGGCACAGGGAAAAGCCTGTTCAATTGCTTTGGCAATGGGACTTGAAAATTTGAGAATCGATTCCAACGTTGTTTCGTCCAAATCAAAAAGGTAGTCGATCTCCTGTTTGGGAACAACCAGCGTGTGCCCAGGTACCAATGGAAAGACATCCAAGAATGCATAAAATACCTCATTCTCCGCTATGCGATAAGACGGTATTTCTCCCTGAATGATTTTTGTAAAAATGCTAGGCATTTTGGAAAGCTTAAATAGAAATATTTTCGATTATAAAAATAATCTTTCCATTTGGAGCTTGAATTTCAGCCTCGTCACCAATTTTTTTACCCAACAACCCTTTACCAATGGGTGAGGTGACTGAAATTTTTTGCTGCTTAAGGTCTGCCTCTTTCTCCGAAACAATCTGGTAGGTTATGGATTTTTTTGTGGCCTTATTCAAGATTGTGACTTTGGTTAGAATAGAAACCTTACTGGTATCAATCGTGGATGCGTCTAAAATTCGGGCAGTAGCGAGTTCGCCCTCCATTCTACTGATACGTGCTTCTAAAAGCCCCTGTGCCTCTTTTGCTGCATCGTATTCTGCATTCTCTTTTAAGTCGCCTTTTTCCCTTGCTTCTGCAATGGCTTTAGAAGCTGCAGGTCGGTCAGTGGTTTTTAACCGATGCAGTTCAGCCCTCATTTGATCTAGTGTTTCCTTGGTTACATACATTACGCTCATGGTGATCCTATTGAATCGTTGGAAAAAAATAGCAACGCCTCAGATAAATCTGAAGCGTTGCTGAATGCAAATTTACAAAAAAATCAAAAAATCACCATTGAAAGTCCTTTTTAAGCTTATCCAACAGTACAGTAGCCATTTTAAAAAGAGACTCGTGACTATACCCTGCAATATGAGGTGTAACCAAAACATTGGTTCGAGCGCAAAGATTGGCCAAAATCGATTTTTCATGCAGAGAATAGCTTGCAACATCTTCATTTTCAAGCACATCCAAAGCAGCACCCCGAATCATTTTCTGATCCAAGGCCTCAATCAATGCTGCTGTATTTACCACTCCTCCCCTACTTAGATTAAGAAAAAACGGCTGCTTCTTCATTGACGAAAAGAACAAGGAATTGGCATAATAAGTGGTCTCATTGTTTAGAGGAAGGTGCAAACCAATAACATCAGATTCAATAAGAATTTTTTCAAGTGAAGCCTCAACAACATGTCCAAATGTGAAACCGGATTTATATTTATCATGAGCCAAAACTGTTACATCAAAGGATGCCAGTCGTTGGGCAAATGCAGATCCGGTATTGCCAAACCCTATAATTCCAACTTTTTTCCCACCCAGTTCATATCCGCGATTTTCTTCTCGAATCCATCTCCCCTCACAAACTTCATCGGATGATTTTTTGATGTTGTGCATCAAATTTAACAACATCCCTATAGCTTGTTCCCCAACAGAATCGCGGTTACCTTCTGGACTGCTAAAACATTGTATTCCTTGTGTAAGGGCAAAGTCGACATCAATCATTTCCATTCCACTTCCCAAGCGACCAATCCATTTAAGCTTGTTGGCTTTGCTAAGAATATCGGCATCAATCTGTAAGCGTGTTGTTACAACAAGTCCGGTGTAATCATGAATGCTACCAATCAATTCGTTGTATGTGATTTTTTCATTCACATCAACGTCAAATCCCATGGACTGGAATTCTTTTTGCAGAACAGGATGGGCTTTTGCAGTTATGAGAATTTTTGGCTTCATGAAAGGTGATTCGTAATACCAACAAAATCAGCTACAGAAAGTTGTTCAGCTCTTTTGCTAAAAATAGGATCAGAAAGTATTTCTTTACGAAGAATTGATTTGAGTGGATTTCGGATCTGTTTTCTGCGTTGACCAAATGCAAGCTTAACCACGCTTAAAAATTTTTTATAATCGTGAATCTGATAGGGATTTCCAATATAACGCATACGAATCACTCCACTCATTACCTTAGGCGGTGGATTAAAACATTCCGCAGGTACATCAAATAGGTATTCTACTTTAAAAAAAGCTTGTGTCAATACACTGAGAATTCCGTATTCTTTACCGCCCGGCCCTGAACAAATTCGTTGAGCAACTTCTTTTTGAAACATCCCTACAACTGTTTCGATTTGTTGACGCCAGTCTAAAATCCTGAATACGATTTGAGTAGAAATATTATAGGGGAAGTTTCCAATCAATGAAAAAGGTTGATCAAATGGGCAATCCACTTCTAAAATACTACCGCGAATAATGTTGTTCTGGACTTCTGGAAATTGCTGTTTAAGAAAGTCGATTTTTTCATCATCCAGCTCCACCAATTTAAAATCAATTTGAGGCCATTTAATTAAGTATTTCGTCAAGGCACCTCCACCGGGCCCTACCTCCAGTAATCGACTTACAGGAGTATCCGATAAGCCCGATATGATCCGCTTACAAACCTCCTCATCTTTTAGAAAGTGTTGGCCTAGCGACTTTTTAAATGTTAACATGTACTTCAAAATTAAGGGAAAGATCCCCGTTTTCGGCGTACCTTTGAAGGCAATTGATCAAGCGAACATGAATGTACCAAACAGACCCGTTGTAGGGATCAGCGTAGGAGATTTAAATGGCATTGGGATTGAATTAATTCTCAAAACATTTGCAGATTCAAGGATCAATGAATTTTGCACGCCTGTCATTTTCGCAAACAACAAAGCCATCAATTTTTACAAAAAAAAGATGCCTGAGTTGAACATTGCCTATCACATCACAAAGGATATATCCAACCTGAATCCAAAACAGCTCAACATTTTTACCGTATGGGAAGAAGAGGTGGATATACAACCCGGTGTGATGAATGAAACAGGTGGAAAGTATGGCGTACAATCGCTTTTAGCTGCAACGGAGTGCCTAAAGCAAAAAACCATTGATGCATTGGTTACTGCTCCCTTGCATAAACATTCCATGCAAAGCAATGAATTTAAGTACACGGGTCATACTCCATTTTTGAAAGCATTTTTTGGTGCAGAAGATGTGCTCATGTTGATGGTGGCTGAAAATATGCGAGTTGGATTGATGACGGAACATGTAGCTATAGGAGATGTTACCAAGAATATTACCAAAGAAGATATTGTTAAGAAAATCAACTTACTGAAGTTGACTTTGAAAAAAGATTTTGGTTTAGAAAGACCAAGGATTGCTGTACTTGGACTAAATCCACACGCTGGAGATGAAGGTCTTGTTGGCAAAGAAGAGAAAGAAATTATACGGCCTGCAGTTTTAGATTGCAAGAAAAACGATGCCGTTGTTATGGGGCCCTACAGTGCTGATGCGTTTTTTGCAAGAGGCCAGCATGAAAAATTTGATGCTGTTTTGGCCATGTACCATGATCAAGGTCTTATCCCGTTTAAATCATTGGCTATTGGAGAAGGTACTAATTTTACTGCGGGACTTTCCGTAATTAGAACATCTCCGGATCATGGAACGGCGTTTGATATTGCCGGACAAAATTGCGCAGATGAATCTTCGTTTCGGGCAGCTGTATTTACTGCAATTGATATTTACAAAACCCGTGCCGGTATTGCAGAAATGAAAAAAAATCCGCTCAAAAAGATGTCCATGCATGTTGTTGCTAACGCCGTAGATGAAAAAATTGAAGATTAATTTGAATAATTTCAAAGGTCCTTGGGGCGGAATAAGAGCAGGCCTATCTCTTGGGATATCCTTTTGAGAAAAAAATCTCATACATCTCAACTACCGGTAAAAACAGAATTAGGCAACCCCTTGTTTACTTCATAGGAAGAGTATACGATCTCAATCCTTCCTTTCTTGCTTAACTCTTTGGGGTTCTTGCCTTTATTCATCATTCCTGCATCGTATTCAAACGTAATGCCTTTGGGGAGCTTGTAGTCTTTGGTATTGAAAATCATTACAGCCTTGTCGGGAAGTCCCCATTTGGAGTATTTACCATAATCCATTTCCATTTCATATGTACCATTCTCCGTAGTTGTGGTAATGGACTTTCGGATAAGCATATTTTTATCGTCCACATAAAGTGTAGTAAGCACAACATCAGAAAGTTCAGCTGTTGGAATGAGTTTGATCATCTGCAAATCAGCTCCCTTGAACTGAACTCTCCCCGCTGAAATAGCCGTGAATTGTCCATCGGCAATCAAAGAATTCATATTGATTTTGATCCCTCCCTTAGGCAAAACGGATAGTCCTCCATTTTTTTTGATACGAAACTGATCGGGGTACTTATAAAAAATACTGACTGCTGAAATGGGAATTTTTAAAAAAGCAACATCCGTTTTGAGTTGCCCTTTTGCCTCATAATCCTTTACGGATTGCAACTTAGCCTGGAGTTTGGATACAATTTCATCTGCAGTTTGACTCCAACTTGTTTGGGAGCATAACAGAAGGAGCCACATGAATTTTCTCATACATTCATAACAACTGCACGTTCAAAAAAGTTGGTGGATTTAGAGGAAGTTATCCGAATCGCGATAGGCTTTGATCAATGCGAGTTCGCCTTCCTTCCCAGGCATGGCATTTCCATGTTCCATCCCCATAATTCCACGATATCCTTTAGCGTGGATATGCTTAAATATATTTCTGTAGTTCATTTCCCCTGTAGTAGGTTCTTTTCGCCCTGGATTATCGCCTATCTGAAAATATCCAATTTCATCCCATGTGAGGTTGATATTGGCGATGATATTGCCTTCGTTGCGTTGCATGTGGTACATGTCGAACAGAATTTTACACGAAGCGCTATTTACCGCTTTACAAATCATAAACGTTTGGGTAGAATAACGCAGAAATAAGTCTGGATTGTCGCTCAACGGCTCTAAAACCATAACCAATCCATTTTTCTCTAAAACTTCCGTTCCCCGGCGAAGTGCATCTATGACGTTGGCGGTTTGAATATCCAAGTGCTTCGATCGATCAAAATTTCCGGGCACAACCGTCATGTGTTTAGCTCCACAACGCTTGGCTACTTCAACTGCCGTTTTGCAATCCCGAACAATAAGATCTTTAAACTCCTGCTTCCCAGTTGCTAAACTGAGCTTCCAGTGCCAGCTGTCGGTGGTGATGACAAAAACACCCATGGTCATTCCCAGTTTTTCCAGCGTATCGCCTATTTTAGATTGCATCTCAGGAGTGCGCGACATCATTCCATTATCTTCTATACCTCTAAATCCCTGATCGTGTGCCCATTTGATTTGATCAATAAAATCTTTACCTGCATGAGCGGCAAACATGCCATCATGGAAAGCATAATTCAAATTGAATGTTTTTTCTGCCAAAGGCTTTGTGGACTCAGCTGCTAAAACGGAAAATCCCGGAAGAGCAGCTGCAGTGGCTGCTGAAGTTGTTTTTAGAAATCCCCTTCGATGCATGATGTTAAAATTGATTATTTAAAATAGGCAATAGAAAAACAATTTACTTAAAATTGCAGTAAACATATACGCTTGAAAAAAATTGTTTCTCTTTTGTGTGTAGGATTGGGATTGTTTTTAGACGAAAATTTTGCGCAAACATCCAAATTAAAAACAGAAGAAATTACGTTGCCCGCCTATTCGCTTCAAATAAAGCTAGTAGAAGTGAAAGGAGGTGGTTTTCTAATGGGAGACAACCAGTCATCTCTTGAAACCGAAAAACCTGCGAAAACAGTTGCAGTATCTTCTTTTTGGATGGGTGCGTATGAAATAACGCACGATCAATTTGATGCCTTTTTTAAAGACGACAGTGTTTCACAGGGATCTAAAACCGATGCTGTAACAAGACCTACGGCTCAATACATCGACTTAAGCTGGAACATGGGAAAAGAAGGTGGTTACCCTGCTAATTCTATGAGCGTAGATGCTGCCATGATGTTTTGCAGATGGTTGTATCAAAAAACCGGGATATTCTTTCGACTACCCTCCGAAGCCGAATGGGAATATGCTTGCAGAGCAGGGAGTAAGTCAAATTATTTTTTTGGGAATGATCCTTTGTTGATTAGTCAATATGCCTGGTATAAAAAAAACAGCAACGGCAAATACCAAAAAGTAGGAACAAAAAAACCAAATGCATGGGGACTTTACGATATGATTGGAAATGTTGCTGAGTGGACAATGGACCAATACGATCCTGCTTACCTGAAAAAGATTACTGAAAATACAATTGACCCCATTACTCCCCCTCAAACTCGCTACCCTAGAAGTATTCGAGGAGGATCCTATGTGGATGATGCTTCATTGCTGCGATCAGGAAGTCGCCAGTTTTCAGAAGCAGGCTGGAACCGAAGAGATCCACAAATACCCAAAAGCAGGTGGTGGCTAACAGACGGCATGTTTGTTGGCTTCAGAGTGGTCAAACCTGAAAAGCAACCTAGTGCGGAAGATGCCGAAAAATTTTATAAATTGTACTTAGGTAATTAACTCTTAAAATAACAACGATGCCCAACAACATGCCATTTTCTGCAAAAGGTCGCCGCAATTTTGTAAAACAAACAAGTCTGATATCTGGCGGGGTCCTTGCAGCTCCAATACTTAGCCAAGCCAATTATTTTTCTGGTGCAGCAGATGCAATCAAAATTGCACTCATTGGTTGCGGGGGAAGGGGAACAGGCGCTGCCGTTCAAGCGCTTCTCAGTAAACAAAATGTCAAGTTGGTAGCTATGGTGGATGCATTCAGAGACCGTCTGGATAGCAGTTATAAAAGCATTACAGGTGATTTATCCGAAGCTGGAATTACGGGAGATATAAGTAAAATGGTGGATGTACCTGAAGAAAGGAAATTTGTAGGATTCGATGGCTACCTCAAAGCCATTCCACTTGCAGACGTTGTGATATTAGCTACGCCTCCCGGTTTCAGACCTATACATTTTGAAGAAGCTGTAAAACAAAACAAACACATCTTTATGGAAAAGCCTGTGGCTACCGATACGGAAGGTGTTAAAAAAGTTCTGGTTGCAGCTGAAGAAGCCAAAAGAAAAAAGCTCAACGTGGTAGTTGGATTGCAGCGTCATTATCAAAATTCGTATCGCGAATTGTTTAAGCGAAAAGATATGATTGGCGATATCACCTCAGCTCAATGCTGGTGGAATAACGATGGTGTTTGGGTTAGGGAAAGAAAACCAGAGATGACAGAAATGGAATACCAAATGAGAAACTGGTATTATTTCAACTGGCTTTGCGGTGATCATATTACAGAACAACACATTCACAACATCGATGTGATCAACTGGTTTAAAGGAGCATATCCCGTAAAAGCACAAGGCATGGGTGGCCGAGAGGTAAGAAAAGGAAAAGATCATGGTGAGATCTTTGATCACCACTATGTAGAATTTCATTACGCCGATGGCTCTGTGATGAATAGCCAATGCAGACATATCAATAAAACCATGTCCAAAGTTGACGAATTGTTGGTTGGGTCAAAAGGCAAAATATTCTGTGGAGCAGCAAATATAAGAGACCATAAAGGGAATGTACTTTATCAATTTGATAGAAAAACTGAAAACAACCCCTATCAGTCCGAGCACGATGAATTATTCGCTGCAATTGCAAAAGGTGAATACAAATTTGCTGATGCTGAGACTGGAGCAAAAAGTACCATGACTTCCATTTTAGGTAGAATGGCAACGTATTCTGGACAAGTAGTAGAGTGGGACAAAGCCTTGAATTCAGGTATGAATCTACAACCCTCTGCTTACACCTGGGATACCCTTCCAAAATCTCTTCCTGATAAAGATGGCTTTTATAAGGTTGCGGTTCCGGGAGTTACGAAGTTTTATTGAGTTGCGGGTTGTGAGTTGTGATAACTTATGGGGCGAGCTTACTCTCGCCCCTTTCTATTTCCCTATTCCCTATTCGCTATTCACTAACCCCTACTACTTCTCCTCCCCCGCCCTAAACAAATTTACCGGCAAACCTTCAGCAGTAAATAAATTCGGCATGGCTGTATTGGTAAAACCAAAGCGGACGGAAACGGGTTGTTTTACTTGTTTGCTTGAAACCAAAACTGATTTCCCATCAATTTTTGCTTTGGCAGGAATATAATTACCATCTTCTCCAGCAATATAAAAATCAGTAGGATCCCCACCTTTAGAAATCAAAGAAGTTGGTACATGGTTAAATGCAACTCGGATAGCACCGTTTTCTACTTGATGAGATGCATAGGTTGGACTTTTATAGTTTAATCCTTTTATTCCATACAGTTCGGCCATCGCCATGT
>JAULVY010000067.1:24707-41758 GCA_032110825.1 Chitinophagaceae bacterium
GAATATCTTTTACATTATTCACCAAATCACTTACAACAACCATCCCGGTGTTGGGATGCAACGCAGATTCTGTTTGTGCTTCTCGCAGCAGTGCGCCATTGATGTGATTATCGCCATATGTGTATGGAGCAATCTGAACAAAATAAAATGGAAAGTTTTTACCCCATGCCTTACGCCAGCTATCAATCATACTCGTAAACAAGCGGCGATAGGTATAATGCGTGCTCACATTGCTTTCACCTTGATACCATAACGCACCAGCTATTGCATAGTTGATTAGTGGATATATCATAGCATTATATGCCTCTCCTCTAACATGAGGCCACCATGGAGAGGGATTTAATTTATCGGCAGCGGCTCTCAAATCCGGATCATTTGCAACTACATCATATGGAGTCCAAACCTCTGCTGGTGTGCCTCCCCAATTGCTATTGATTAACCCCACTGAATTGCCCGTTTGCTCAGTTACTTGCTTTCCAAAAAAATACCCAATAGCACTGAATTGAAACATACTAGCTGGATCGCAAACAACCCATCTAGATTCAACATCTTCCTGTGGAAACTCAGAAGTCGATTTGGGAACATAAAAAAATCGAATCTTGGTATTATTTGCCTTAGGCGATTCTTCAATGGATTGCGGTAATTTTTGATTGCCGCTCCATTCCATATTGCTTTGACCGCCACATACCCAAACTTCACCTACCATCACATCTTCTAATACAATTTCATTACTGCCCTTCAATTGAATCGTATACGGACCGCCAGCAGTTGGTGTGGCAACCTCAATCATCCATTTTGCTCCGCGTGTTGCTGTTACCTGATACTGGGTTGTATCCCAACCTACTCTCATACTGATTTTTTCTCCCGGTGCAGACCAGCCCCAGATTTTTACTTTCGACTTTTGCTGAAGCACCATATGAGAGCTTAGGATAGAAGGCAAACGAATATCTGCCAAAGCAGAAAGGAAAGTAATACAAAGGCTTATGAATATGATTGCTTTTTTCATGACAAGAATTTACTACTGAAAATAGCAAATAATCAAGATAAAATATCCTTGCGACCAAACAGATACATGGAGAGACCCAAAAAGAGAATAACGTGCAGCAAAAGAATACCTCCCGAAGACAATACAGCAGGGAGATTTTCAATGGACCCTATCATCTGTTCGTTGTTTTCATTGACGGTAACATCAAAAAATCCTTTCCATCCCAGCATATGTGTGGTAAACAAGAATGGCTTTACTTGTTCAAATAAAGGAAGATCAAGTGTATTGAGTATGGTGAACACGATGATGATACTCATGGTGGCCATAATGGGCCCAATTGAGTTTTCTGCAAACAAACTCAGAAAGAAACTGAGGGCTGCCACTGTTAACATAGCCAAACAGGCAAACAAGAAAGCAGCAGCATATCTCCACAACACATCAGTAGATACAATTTGAGTAACCTGCGTACTTTTCAAAATCAACATATCATCAATCCCAAAAATAGCGATGGAAAATCCGAGTGTCCATACCGCCATCCACAACAAAAGCAATAACGTGTAAACTCCAGCTGCCGTAAACTTTCCGAGAATCAAGGTTGATCTGCTTATAGGCTTTGTCAACAATACACGCAAAGTACCCTGAGCGGCTTCACCAGAAATCATATCGCCTGCAACCAAGGCAATCAACAAGGGTACATGCACCAGCAACAACTGTAGAATAATATAAGCCATGAGGTACCCATTCATGATGTTCCCTTCCACGTCAAATGAATCAGAAAACGACTGCATACCAAATTGCATGTAACTGTCGCCATCTGCATAAAAACCCAACTGAATTAATCCAACTATTGCAGCAACTGCCCCAAATGCAATATAGGTCCGTGGTTTACGAAAGATTTTATACAATTCGATATATACAATACTAAAGAACTTCATGTGCGGTTGTTAAAGAAAGGAAATAAGCCTCCAATGAATTCATAGACTTGAGACTGCTCACCCCGATATCATGCTGAACAAGCATTTTATTGAGTTCGGTTACACCTTGAGGGTCTGTTTCCAAAACAATCCTGCCGTGTGCAGATGATTTTACAGCTGAAGACCAGGAAGAAAGACCTATTAACCGAAGTGATTCCTCGTTGTTGGATGTTACGAGCTCTAATGTGATTTTTTCAGGATTTAAAAGTTCGAGCACATTACCCTCAACAACTTTCTTGCCCTTGTGGATGATCAACATGCTATCAGCCACTTGTTCAATCTCGGAAAGAAGATGAGAAGAAACAATAACTGTTTTGCCTTTGTCTTTACTCAACAATAAAATCAAATTTCGGATATCGGCAATTCCCTGTGGATCTAACCCATTGGTGGGCTCATCCAAGATGATCAGATCTGGATTATGAACCAGAGCAACGGCAATTCCCAAGCGTTGTTTCATGCCCTGCGAATACACACGCACAGGATCATGCGCCCTATCTTTCAACCCAACCAATTCTAAGGTTTCCCAAAGCTGATGGGTAGAAATAGCCTTGAAACTCAATTTGGAGAAAAGCTTTAAGTTTTCATAGCCCGATAAATACTTGTAAACATCGGGCTTTTCAACAACCGCTCCAACACGTTGCAGAATTTGCTCCCTTTCCTCAAAAAGTGATTTGCCAAATAACCGAATTTCTCCAGATGTTGGCTTGATTAAAGAAAGCAGCATTCGAATCGTAGTTGATTTTCCAGCACCATTTTGACCTAAAAAACCATAGACTTCTCCCTCTTGAACAGAAAAAGACAAATCATCAACGGCTTTGAAGGAGCCAAAATATTTTTTAAGGTGACTAACCTGAAGCATGATCAAACGAAAAGAGATTTCTTGTTCTAAATTAACGAATGAACATAGAATTGGTTGGAAAATAATAAAGTCCGGTTACCCGGACTTTATTCAATGTCTAATTTATCAGATGTTCCGAAGGAAAGTATTTATTTGAATTGTGCAACCAATTGCTTTGCCAATTCTGTCATTTGCTTCAAACCATCTTCCGGCAAATTTCCTTTTTTGAATTCAGCCAGAATTTCAGGTTTTTTAGTTTCCATTTCCAATAAGAACTGCTCTTCAAACTCTTTCACATGTTTAATAGGCAAATCCCTCAATAGTCCCTGCGTTCCTAAATAAATGATTGCAACTTGTTTCTCTACTGCAACGGGTTGGTATTGACCCTGCTTCAAAATTTCCACGTTTCTGGCTCCTTTGTCAATTACCGACTTGGTAGCGGCATCAAGATCACCACCAAATTTAGAAAAGGCCTCCAATTCGCGGTAGAGTGCCTGATCCAACTTCAAGGTACCGGCCACTTTTTTCATGGATTTGATCTGTGCATTTCCACCCACGCGGCTCACGGAAATACCCACGTTGATAGCCGGACGAATACCTGCGTTAAACAAATTGGATTCTAAGAATATTTGTCCGTCAGTAATAGAAATAACATTTGTTGGGATATATGCTGATACGTCGCCTGCCTGAGTTTCAATAATAGGAAGCGCTGTTAACGAACCACCACCCTTAACCAGATGCTTGATTGAGTCCGGCAGATCATTCATTTTACGGGCAACCTCATCTTTTGCGATTACTTTCGCAGCTCTCTCCAACAAACGGCTGTGGAGATAGAATACATCACCAGGGTATGCCTCACGACCGGGTGGACGACGAAGCAAAAGAGAAACTTCACGATACGCAACTGCCTGCTTGGAAAGATCGTCGTAGATGATCAATGCAGCATTTCCAGTATCGCGCAGAAACTCTCCAATCGCAGCACCAGCAAAAGGTGCGTAGAATTGAAGTGGCGCAGGATCTGCGGCCGGAGCAGCAACAATGATGGTATAATCCATGGCACCATTGTCTTGCAACGTCTTCATTACACCGGCAATGGTAGAAGCTTTTTGACCGATGGCTACATAGATACAATAAACAGGCTTTCCGGCTTTATAAAATTCTTTCTGATTGATAATGGTATCGATTGCAATGGCCGTTTTACCAGTTTGACGGTCACCGATAATCAACTCACGCTGACCACGACCAATGGGAATCATGGCATCAATTGCTTTGATACCGGTCTGCAATGGCTCCTTTACAGGCTCTCTGAAGATTACACCGGGCGCTTTACGTTCAAGGGGCATTTCATACAATTCGCCTACAATTGGACCCTTGCCATCGATGGGCTCACCCAAGGTATTGATAACGCGACCAACCAGACCCATACCGGCTTTGATAGATGCAATTTGACCCGTACGCTTTACTTTAGAACCTTCTTTAATGGCAAGGCTCTCTCCCATCAATACCACACCTACGTTGTCTTCTTCCAAGTTCAATGCGATAGCCTTAACACCATTTTCAAATTCAACAAGTTCACCAGATTTTACACTGTTGAGTCCATAAATACGGGCAATTCCATCTCCTACTTGAAGTACGGCACCTACCTCTTCTAACTCAGCAGAAGTATTAAAGTTGCTCAGCTGTTGGCGGAGTATCGCTGAAATCTCATCGGGCTTAATATCGATCATGATTGCAATTTTTAATTGTACAAATGGTTATTTTCAAATTTCGCTTACGTACATGTTTTTAATAAACTGTCGCTTGATGTGTTGGAGGTCGTGTTTGATACTGGCATCAAACAATTGATCATCTACTTGAATGGTTAAACCTCCAATAATGGAAGGATCAACTTTTTCATTCAACTCTATGGTTTTACCCGTGAGCAAAGAAGATTTTTGTAGCTCTTGGCCAATTGTTTTTTTGATGTCATCCGATAGGGGTATAGCCGTAGTAAGTTTAACCACTTTAATGCCCTTCTGTTCGCGATACATAGAGGAAAAAGCTTCAATGATTTCTTTGATAGCAATAGATCTTCCTTTTAAGAAAACAAGTTTAAAAAACGCTAGCGTTAGAGGCTGAATGTGTTTTGCAAAAATGGCAGTGAAAATATTCACTTTTTTGTAGCTGGTTACAACGGGTGAAACCAATACAATAGCAAGATCTTTATGACTCAAACTTTTGATCAGGGTGAGATCCTGCATGGCTTCTTCCAGCTTACCGGATTCTAGCGCAAGATCGAATAGCGCTTTCCCGTACCGTTTTGCAACTTTCAACTGTCCCATAGTATTAGTTTCCGAATCGGCTCAATTCTGAAGCCATTTCTTTAATGTATTTTTCTTGCTCTACTTTGTTATCAAGTTGTTTGCGAATTACTTTTTCTGTAATCTCGATCACCATATTCCCTATTTGATTTTTCACATCATTTAAGGCAGCCATTTTTTGTGCCTGAATTGCAGCTTGTGCTTCCGTTACAATTTTAGCAGCTTCTATTTTGGCTTGTTCTTTGGCTTCACCAACAATTTTATCTTTTGTTTCTTTTGCTTCTTTTAGCATTTGGGAGCGCTCTTCCCTTGCCTCTGCCATCAATGCTTCGTTCTCACTTTTCATTTGGGCCATTTCAGCTTTTACTTTTTGAGCAGTGCTCAAAGCATCCGAAATTCCTTTCTCGCGCTCATCCAGAGATGTTAAAATAATCTTCCAT
Organism: Chitinophagaceae bacterium; assembly: GCA_032110825.1. GTDB lineage: Bacteria > Bacteroidota > Bacteroidia > Chitinophagales > Chitinophagaceae > Pollutibacter. The sequence continues at coordinate 30,245 of JAULVY010000067.1, forward strand.
GCAAATTTCTTGAGCACGAAAAAAACTATTCCAAAGGCCAGTAAGGTCCAGAACAACAAACCAATACCGGGTAACAAAAGATCCATAGTCTATATTTTGAATTATGATTTACATGTAACTGCATCCTCCGCCCTGTGCTTTGGATGCAGTTGTGTTTTTGTGCTTTCTGCTCTTATTTAAGAACAGCCAATAATCCTGCTATTACCGCAAAGAGGGCAACACCCTCAACGAAAGCGGCAGTCAGGATCATGTTTGCACGAATGTCATTTGAAGCCTCTGGCTGACGGGCTATGGCCTCAACGGCTCCTTTACCGATTTGACCAATACCAATACCAGCACCAATGGCTGCAAGTCCAGCACCAATAGCACCACCCATATGGGAGAAACCTGTCTGAACCTCGAGCATGATTGTCATGAAATCCATGATTCTTGTTTTTAAAAATGAAAAATAAAAAATCAGTGGTGGCTATCATGATCACCTTCAGCAGCCTGTCCAATGAAAACGGCGGTCAGGTTGGTAAAAATGAAGGCTTGTATGAAAGCAACCAATATTTCGATCAGATAAATGAAAACAGCAAACAAAACAGATAGCGGTGAAAACCCCCATCCGGCCACCGAACTCATGGATCCGAAAATAAAAATCAACGTAATGAAGCTTAAAATGATGATGTGCCCTGCAACCATGTTGGCAAACAAACGGATAATCAATGCAAAGGGCTTTGTAAATACGCCCAACAACTCAACAGGGAGCATAATCAAAATTCTAACAACCATTGGAACGCCTGGATACCAAAAAATATGTGCCCAAAAATGTTTGTTGGAGCTGAATAAGATGACAAAGAAAGAAATGACCCCCAACACAATGGTAAATGCAATATTTCCTGTTACATTGGCTGAACCTGGTAGCAACCCAAAAATGTTATTGATAAGAATGAAAAAGAAAACGGTTAATAGATAGGGTAAATATTTTGCATACTTACCAGATAGATTGGGCTTTGCAACTTCATCCCTTACGAATGTGATCACCGGTTCAATAGCATTTTGCCAACCCGAAGGTGCTGTTTTAACCCCTTCACCTTTTTTGTATTTTTTTGCAATGCTCAATAAAAGAACTACAAGAAAGAGCAAGGCAATGAACATTTGAACCACGTTTTTGGTCAACGACAAGTCATAAACATGTTCACTAGAATCTTCAGCATGTATTTTTCCATGCTCAAGTTTGTACCCGTTGTATGCTTCATGACCGTGGTGAAAACGGGATGAGGAAAAGACAGAAAGACCTTTTTCGCTGGAGTAGAGAATTACTGGTAAAGGGATGGTAGCGTGGAACTCAGATCCATCTGCTTTTTTAAGGGTAAAAAAATGAAATTCATGAGAATCTTGAATGTGCTCCATGATAACTTCAGCAGGATCCAATTTGGATTCACCAGCTCCCTCATTGGCAAATGCCGACAAGGAAAAAAGAGTGAAAAAAAATCCGAAACCCGCTCCCAATAAAGATTTGAGCCCTTTCATACCTGTTTTTCTCCGAAATTTTCCGCGAAGATAGCATGTCGTATAATAAAAACCTTAACGAAGACTTAAAAAACCTCAGGATTCTTAGAATGAGATTGCAGCTCGATGAGACGGGCGTATGCACCCCCTCTATTCACGAGCTCTTTATGGGTGCCTTTTTCAACGATTCTCCCCTTTTCAAGCAGTAAAATCTGATCTGCTTTTTGAATCGTTGAAAGCCGATGTGCAATCACAATGGAAGTGCGGCCAGATGTAAGAATTTCAATTGCGTTTTGTATAAGCTGCTCAGACTCAGAATCTACTGATGAAGTTGCCTCGTCCAAAATAAGTATCGCCGGATCGTAAAGTAAAGCTCTGATAAACGAGAGCAACTGACGCTGTCCCATAGAAAGAGTAGCCCCTCGCTCCATAACTTCGTAGGAGTACCCGCCCGGGAGCTTCATTATAAAATCATGAATTCCAATGAGTTGAGCGGCTTTCACCACGCGCTCCATCTCTATTTCAGAGTTTCTCAAGGTCAGATTATCTAAAATTGAGCCCGAAAACAAGTAAACATCCTGAAGAACAACGGCAATTCCACGGCGCAGGCTGCTGATGGAAAACTCATCTATGGATTTGCCATCAATTCGAATAGTACCTGATTGATGCTGATACAGTCTACTGATGAGGCTAATAATTGAGGACTTGCCGCTTCCGGTTGGACCAACGATGGCAAGGGTCTGCCCTTTTGAAGCCTGAAAACTGATTTCGCTCAAGACCGGTACATGGGCATCATATGAAAAAGAAACTCGATCAAACTCAATTTCTCCTTGGATTGGATAGTCCTTTGCGCTCGCTGAATCTTCTAGCGTATCCGGATTATCAAGCAAAACCATCACCCGTTCCCCTGCAACCATCCCCATTTGCAATACATTGAATTTGTCTGCAATAACACGCAAAGGGCGAAAAAGCATATTCAGGAGTAGAATGAAAGAAACAATCTTTCCACTGGTTTGAAGCGCCTCAGCAGGATCCATTTGAAATGCATCAGTCGCAGCATACCAAACCAAGATTCCCAAAGAAAGGGCTAAAACCACCTCAACGACTGGAAAAAAAACCGAGTACGCAAAAATCGCATGGATATTGGCATTCCGATGCCGTTGATTTATAAGATTGAATTTCTGCTCTTCTTTTTTTTCAGCGGTGAACGACTGAATAACCATCATACCCGAGATGTGCTCTTGAACAAACGCATTCAGCGACGCAACTGCATTGCGAACGTTAACGAAGGATTTGTTTACGCTTTCCTTGAAAAAATAAGTTGCGAGAATGAGGATGGGGAATGGAAGCAAACAAACCAAGGTCAACTGCCAATCTGTGTACAGCATAGCGGTTAGTATAGCAACAATGGAAAGAAAATCGGCTATGATAGGTATCAAACCTTCGGCAAAAACATCGTTGATGGATTCTAAATCGTTTATGGTTCTGGTCGTTAGCGTTCCAATGGGTGTTTTATCGAACTGCCTTAAATTTAGCGATAACACTTTCTCAAAGACATGCACGCGCATGTCTTTCACTACACGATGTCCAAGCCACGATGATAGATACGTAAAATAAAACCGTATAACAGTTTCAACCAAAAGCAAGGCAATTTGAAAGAAGGTAATCCAAAATAAAAAATTCAATACATCAATCGATTTCAATGCAGAAGCGTTGTTCACTTCCATTAAAGTTTGATTAATCAGGAGGGGCCTTAATGGCGAAAGTAATGCCAACACCAAGGCCAATACAAGTGAGAAAATGAATTTTGCTCTATACGGCTTCGCGTATCTAAAAATGCGAGTCAAAAGATTGAAATCAAACTTCTTTTTAGATGAGTTTCCGGATGTATCACTCATATTACCTGCTTCAATTCATTTGGGTGTTATACGCCTTAATAAAGAGCGCGCCCAGATTTTTATGTGGAGGAATATAATTTTCAAATCGTTCTTTTATCATGCTTGAATTGAATTGTTTTTCCAATGTATTCCAAATTTTAATCCAATGAATCCCATTGCCTTGAATGACTGATGCATTGATCAAATCCAGGATGGGTTCATTTACAAACCGAGTACCGACTTCTTTGGAGGATACGATATGGGCATCTGGACAAATTTTTAAAACGGCATTTAAATTCTGATAACTGCCACAAGATCCCAGAATAACAATTTTAGAAGAAGTTGGAAGTTGATTCAATGTGTACTTCAAGTGATAGCTATGCCCACGATGGATTACAATACTGGGCTTTAACGCGTTTGCATTCAAGTAATCCAATAAATTTTTCTGAGCTTTTGCATCTGGATCATCCCCCTTGCTATTGTCTAGGGGCAGGTTTGCATAAATCAAAACCGGCTTAGGAGAAGTACTCGCTATTTCTACCCATTGAGAATTTTGCTTAATACCCCACTCATTTGAAGATCGGAAAAGGGACATGAAATTAGCAAACGATTCTTTTCCATCTTTATCCCCATAAAAGAATACCAACTGAACTACCCTACCCTTTTCATCGGAAAGGAGTTGTTGCGGCAATTGATAAACTGGAGGAATTTTATATTTGGCAGAAAGTATTTTGGCGCTGTCTGAAGCAGACTGAAAAAGAAGTGATAAAATATCATATATCACTTCCCCCCTTTTATATCCAGATTTCTGTTGATCAAGCAAACTGAGGGACACTTCGTCTCGAATCAGCTTTTTGATGTCTTCGCTTTGAATACTGGAATAAGAATCTGCTACATCAACTGCATCCTCTAAATTGAACCCCTTTTCCAGTCCGCGCACAAAAGATTTCATGAGCAGTTGAGCGTTTTCTTTTGGCATGGTGGATAAAAAAGCATTTAGCTTGTTGTAACCAGCCGCCATGCGGATGAATTTTTTAAATCGATCAAATCGAATCATCAACAGCAATTGATCACCTGCTTGCTTAGGTACTTTGGCCATTAATCGATTGTAGACACCCGTGTAGCTTGATGTGTATATAATATCTTCCCCCGTTACAATGAGGTAATACAGTTCTTCGGCTGTTAAATCTTTTACAATTCTGAACCGCACTTCATCTGGCTCATCATGCAATGCGTTGATTTCATTTATATACACCTCTTCTGCCTTCCGCTTTATCATACCCATCAACTCTACGTCAACCATGAGCTCCTCCTTTGATCGTTGTGCTTCTATATGTTGAATGTGTGTACTCACCAGCAACCTATAATACTCCAAGGGATTGGTACTGGCTTTTTTGATGCTATCGATGGATAGCTGATTTTTTCGAATGGCATCTAGAAATGGGAAAATTAATCTACCTCCGTTGTTGTTGGCAATCTTATAGATCAGCTGTACAAGGGGTTCCTTTAGGACTGAAATTTTTTTACCCAGAGGTGTTGCTTGAGCTGCAGCATAGTTGTAAAATTGACTGGGGTTATGGTATGCTGCTTGGGTAATTAGCGAGTCTGCAAACTGCTCTTCTAGATAGGGTCCAATTTGAGGAAGTATTTGATTGGGATATTTTTCCGCAAACTGCCTGAATATATTTATCCGTGCTCGTTTTAAACCTGAGTTTTCAAAAAAAACAGTTTGATCGCCTAATAAAATTCGATTGATTTCATATGGGTATTGAAATACCAATTGTTCGATTGAAACTCCATTCCAATCGTTTTGCATGTATTGTTCATACGCTTGAAATAGAATAACGGTCAAGGTAGTTGGAAACTCGGTAGTTCCCAGGTTTTGGTAACAGGCTTGAACAGTAAATAAGAGCCCCGTCAGGTATTTTACTTTGATTCGATGATCAGCGGAGGCTGAACGCTCTATCAGGTTTTGAAGATCATCAACGCGACGGGTATAAATATCCGTAATCAATAAATTTAAGTCGGGATCCGAAGCCAGATTGAATTCCAGGTCATATACCCCGTCTTTAGAAAGAATTTTTCGCTGGAAGCTATCGATGTCTTCGTGTAATTTAACCCTGCGGATATCGATGGTTATTTTTCCAGTGTCCAACCGGTGGGCTGCCATCAGAATTCCAGGGAACAAAAACAACCATATCAACGCCCATCGAAGCATGCGTGTAAAATTAACCCTTTTTAACCAGCCGCTAGAAGCCCCCTTAACAATTTGATAATCTTATACTTTTTCGTAATGCCAGAGGAGGAGTATACCTTCGTCTAAAGTATTTATTTCCAATGGCAACAGCGGGGAAAAAGATCCTGATTGCAGATGACGAACCGGATATCCTGGAAATCATAAGCTACAATTTGCAGCTGAGTGGGTATCAGGTGATTACCGCCAAAGATGGAGATCAGGCCATTCAAAAGGCAAAAGAATTTCATCCAGATTTGATCATATTAGACATCATGATGCCTAAAAAAAGCGGCATCGAAGCATGTAAAATCCTGAGATCTCAACCCGAATTTGAAAAAACGTTAATCGTTTTTCTTACTGCGCTAAATGATGAGTTGTCTCATGTAAAGGGACTTGAATTGGGGGCAGATGATTTTATCACCAAGCCCATTTCTCCAAAAGTAATGGTATCTAAGGTGAATTCGTTTTTTAGGCGAATCAACAAACCGGAACCGACAAAAACAATAGATGTTGGGCCTCTTCGCATTGAGCCTGAAGAATACATGGTATACTACAACCATGAACCCATAAGCCTTGCAAAAAAAGAGTTTGAGTTGTTGGTCTATCTAGCATCGAAACCTGGACGTGTTTTTTTGCGAAATGAAATTTTAAACCAGATATGGGGCAGTGAAGTGATTGTAGGCGACAGAACCATTGATGTACACATTCGGAAAATCAGGCAAAAATTAGGAATTGATTGCATCACTACGGTAAAAGGTGTAGGCTACAAATTTGAAGTCTAATCCACCAGGGATTAGTAACTTGTAGCATGTTAGAAGGAAAAAACAATTCGCCCCAAACCTTGGCGACCTGGATGGCAAGTCTCATTTGCTTATTGTCATTTGTCCTTGTAGCTATATTTACAGCGAGTATTTATAAATCAATCGTTTCCGCTGCAATTCTTTTTCTTTTTTCATTCTTCATCTCTAAATACCTGATTGAAGTATTTGTAAACAGAAAAATTAAACTCATATATAAGTTTATTCACCAAACAAAAGCATCAAAGCGCGAAGAGTTTTTTCAAAAAAAAGTACTGCCCAAACAAAGTATTGAAGAAGTAGGAGAAGAGGTATTACAATGGGCAGACCAGCGAAAGGCAGAAATGGAAGTACTGGAACGCAACGAAGCATTTAGAAAAGAATTCCTGCAAAATTTGTCTCATGAATTTAAAACCCCAGCTTTTGCGATACAAGGATATCTAGAAACGCTAATAGCGGGTGCTGCAGAAAATCCGGAAATCAGAAAAAAATTTCTCGACAATGCATACAGAAATACGGAACGTCTAATCAATCTTATACAAGATCTGGATGAAATTACACGATTAGAAAGCGGAAAGCAAGAACTCCATCGTCAACGTTTCATTATCCAAGACTTAATCCACGAAGTTTTTGAATCATTGGAAATAAAATCTCAGGCCAAAAAAATTCGTTGTGGAATTAAAAAAGGGTGCGAGCAACCTATTGAGGTAAATGCCGATAAAGAAAAAATAAGACAGGTATTGATAAACTTACTAGACAATGCTATAAAATACGGCAATGTTGATGGTACAGTGGAAGCCAGTGTTTATAAAACTGATGATAAAACGGTTTTAATTGAAATTACAGACGACGGCATTGGTATAGCTGAAGAACATCTGCCACGGATTTTTGAACGCTTCTACCGAACCGATTTTGGAAGAAGCAGAAATATTGGAGGAACCGGCTTGGGTCTTGCCATTTGCAAACATATTATTGAAGCACACGGTCAGTTTATTCAAGCCAGGAGTACCCCAGGAATTGGCACTACATTTGGATTTACATTGAATCGCTAACCAGATTTGAAGCCAATAAACTAACCGGATTATTCAGAATCAAAGTGCGATGAAAATGGAGCATTGTTCCAAACCTTTTTGGGAACTATCCACTCTATAGTATGGTCTTCAATTCCGGATAAAATCTTCCATGCGGCCACCAAGTACTCTTTCTTTACGGATTCTTTGCTTCCGTTTGAATATACTTCTACGGACCCAACAATCTCACCACTAACCAAATAGGCTTTTTCATTAAAGAGTTTACCTACGGCTTTTTTGCGCTGCCCGTAAAAACAATCACCAATAACAATTCCCAACACATGAGAATGGTTGACATTGAAAATGATATTGTTTACAACATGAGCAACTGCAGTGTTATTTCGATCTCGAATCAAGTACATGGAAACAATATTCTTCAATTCATGTTACCTGTAGATTACCGATTTGTTAAAATCTACCTTTGCGATTTATCCAGCTACGGAAGCATACAAATGTTGAACGAGTCCATCCGCTAACCCTATTTTTGGCACATGGATCTGATTGATGTCTGCCCACTTCATTACCTGGATATATATAAGTAATGCAGGTACAATTACATCAGCGCGGTCTTCCCTAAGGTTATATAGTTTAATTCTCTCTTCCAAACTGCGCGTAGAAAATTCCTTGTAATAGTCTTTGAGCAATTCAAACTCTAGGGGTTTACCATCTTTTTTCTTACTCATGGAAAATACCTTATTGATGTTTCCGCCAGTCCCAATAGCTTGTATATCCTTTTGCCCTTTTAGATTTTCTTTTATTGCTGATTTAAGATCATCCCAATCTCCTTCTTTCACTTGTTCCTTTAGCAGTCGGATTGTTCCAATATTAAATGAATGCTTATAGACGGATTCCCCATTGCTAAAATAGGTCAACTCGGTACTGCCCCCACCTACATCGATATACAAATAGTTGTTTGCTGGATTCAGGTGCTCCGCCGCATGAGATTCATAGATTAACGAAGCCTCAAAATCACCGGTAATGATTTGTATATTGATTCCAGTTTCTAAAAATATTTTTCGAACCACATCCCCACCGTTCTTTGCATCACGCATGGCTGAAGTTGCAACTGCTATGTACCGATCAACACGATATGCATTCATCAGATGCGAATACGCCTTCAATGTTTGAAGCATCATCCCCTTCTTCGATTTGGGGATTTCGCCTGTCTCAAATACATCAAATCCGAGTCGCAGTGGCACCCGAACCAAGTTTAATTTATTGAATTGAGGCTGGCCGTTTGTGTTCAATACAACTTCGGAAATCAGTAACCTGCAGGCATTAGATCCAATATCAATTGCGGCGAGTCTCACGTAGCAAATGGTGTTGTTTTTTGTGGAGATACTTAAATGTCTCCAGCTGGGATTTTATTTTTCTACCCGGTAAATGTACATAGTTGTTGTTTAAATTTGGATCTAAAATCCTTGCTTTTACATTATCGGCTAACTGAATATTTAGGATTTCTAGAATTTCATTTTTAAGCTCTTTCGAATATACCGGACAAGCCACCTCGATACGGTGATCTAAATTACGAACCATCCAATCTGCACTGGTAATATACACCTCCTTATTTCCACCATTGTTGAACACCATTACACGTGCATGCTCGAGAAAAGAATCAATAATACTAATGGCGTGAGGCTCTACTTCTTTTTTCTTCAAATTTTTTTGGGAACAATAAATACTTCGTATGATTAAGTCTACTCTTACCCCAACATTACAAGCTTTATAAAGTTTTTCAATTAATTTTTCATCACTCAGTGAGTTCAACTTTAAAAGAATTGAGGCTTTTCGACCTTTTTTAGCATACTCTATTTCCCTATCTATCATCGTACTTATTTTTCTTCTCATGCTGCTGGGACTCACCAATAGTGTTTGACATTCAGATAAAACATTTTCATATCGAATTGGATTTTCGAGATAATAAAAAACTTTATTGATATCGGCCATTATTTTACGATTGGACGTAAGCAGGCAGTGATCACCGTAAAAATGGGCTGTTTTTTCATTTAAGTTCCCTGTACTTACAAATCCATACTGAACTGTAGCATTGTTAACGCGCTTTTTAATCACACAAATCTTTGCATGCACTTTCATATTAGGTACACCTAAAATTACTTTAACCCCTTCCTCTTCCAAGATCGTTTTCCACTCCAAATTGGCTTCTTCTTCAAATCGTGCTTTCAATTCCAGCATCACTTCTACTTTTTTCCCGTTTCGGGATGCATTAATTAAAGCATTGATTATTTTTGACTCCGCTGCAAGACGATACGCTGTAATCTTAATGGACTGAACACCTGGATCGATTGCCGCTTCTCGCAACAAATCAATCACTGCACTGAAAGAATGATATGGAAAGTTGAGCAGAATATCTTTTTTCTGGATGACTTCAGCCACTTGTTTTGCACCATGCAAATCAGGATGGGTAAATGGTTTTACCTTATGCTTAGGGGCAGGAAAAACATCTGGGAATTCCATAAAGTGCCTGAAATTGTGAATTCTACCCCCAGGAATAATATTTGAGTTTTCACTGAGTTTAAGCTTTTTAACCAAGTAATTTAAAAGTCCACTATTCATTTCCTTATCATAAACCAAACGAACTGGCTTTCCTTTTCTCCTTTTTTTAAGTCCCTTTTGCATTTTCTCAACATACGTAGTACTGATGTCATTGTCCAGATCAATTTCTGCGTCCTTGGTGACCTTGAATATATGCGACTCGAAATGATTGTATCCGAAATAAGAAAAAATGATAGGCAGGTTGAATCGTATGATATCCTCCAGCAGAATTATGTGCGTTTCATTTTTATCATTGGGAAGAAGAACAAATCTTCCCAATGCCTTAGATGGAATTTCAATCAAAGCATACTGTTGACCATATGCGGTATCCTTTTTACTCATTACAACACCCAAATAGATGCTTTTATCCCGCAGGTATGGCAATTCAGGTAAACTCTGAATCATTAACGGAATAATGTTTGTCCGAACCTCGTTTTCAAAAAAATCTACGACAAACTTTTTTTGATCTGAACTTAACTGTTTTTCGTTTTTTAGAACAACCCCATAGGCTTTCATTTCTTTTTGGATATCACTCCATATTCGGTTGAATTCATTCTGCTGCTTAAGAACAGTCTGCAGAATTTCAGTCATGATTTCCTGTGGAGAATTCTCCATGTGAAAGTTTTTCTTACCCCTAGCTCGGGTCCATTCCTCCATTCTCTTAAGAGTGGCAACACGAACACGAAAAAATTCATCCATGTTATTGGAGAAAATTCCTAAAAATCGAATGCGTTCTTTCAGGGAAACGGTTTTATCATTGGCCTCTTGCAGAACCCTGGCATTAAAACTCAGCCAACTCAAATCCCTAGGCAGGTATATACCTTTAGGCATAATGCAAGCTAAAAATCATTAACATAATCCAAGTGTTAAAAAATGAAATTGTGTGTAATTGATTGAGAAATGTTAAATAAAAATAGCAATGTTAACTTATTATGAATTTTAAGTAAATTTCACGTAACACATGAGGTTTTTCAGTAGTGCATACATGGTTTTGTTGATTGGATACACAAGTATAAGCCAAGTAGAAGCCCAATCAAAAATTCCAATAAAAGAATTAAGTTTATTTGGAAAACCGTTTACCGTGCATGTTGGGGATGTCTCAATCTCCAATAACCATTTCAATATCAACGAAGCAGAATCAATAGAGAGAAAACTAAACCTACTTTTCTTACCACAAACCGTATCGTCAGCACGTGCTCTGCAAAATGATTTGAATTTGTGCGATTGGATGACTTACCAATTGATTAGAAAAATTGTCCAAAGCCATATTGCAAAACAAGATAATTACTGGGGCTATACATTCGCTAAGTTTTATCTTTTGAAGGCCTTTGGTTTTGAGCCTCTCCTTTCCATTGGACCCAAATCCATTTTGCTTTATGTGAAAAGCGCAGATACGGTTTACAATGTGCCTTTAAAAATCATCAATAACAAACAATACGTTTGTCTCAATTTTCATGATTATGAGTACGACTCTACCGTAACTAACC
>JAULVY010000068.1:0-3414 GCA_032110825.1 Chitinophagaceae bacterium
AACCCACAACTTACAACCCAACCAAAACAGTTTTAAAAATTCCCCTCCTTTAAGGAGGGGTGGCAACCGAAGGTTGACGGGGTGGTGATTTAACCCAACCCCCCTCATGTGACTAGAATCACACTTTCTATAAGAACCTTCCCCCATCTTTGTATTCATGTTAGAAATCATTGGATACTTCGCTTCACTTGTAATTGGCATCTCATTAGGATTGATCGGCGGCGGTGGATCTATTCTTACCGTTCCGGTTTTGGTATATCTTTTTAAAGTTGATCCGGTAACAGCAACCGCCTATTCACTCTTCATCGTAGGTGCCACTTCGTTGGTAGGAACCTTCCCCAAATACCGCAATAACGAAATCAATATCAAAACCGCAATCATCTTTGGTATCCCTTCCATCATCGCCGTTTACGCCACACGCGCATTCATCGTTCCGGCTATTCCACAACAGCTTTTCTCAATATCCTCCCTCGAAATAACCAAGCCGCTATTCATGATGATGATCTTCGCCATCCTCATGGTGTTTGCTTCTGTATCCATGATCCGTGATAAAAAAACCACGGTTGAAAATTCCAACGCTGTTCAATCCTTCAATTACCCGATGATCCTGCTCGAAGGTTCCATCGTGGGTATGCTCACGGGTTTGGTTGGCGCCGGCGGTGGTTTTCTTATTATTCCTGCCCTCGTGCTCTTCAGCAAACTTCCCATGAAGCAAGCGATCGGTACCTCTCTGCTCATCATCGCCGCAAAATCGTTAATCGGTTTCACCGGTGATCTGAAACATACGCATATGGACTGGACCCTCCTCCTATCCATTTCAGCTTTGGCTATTGTTGGAATTTTTCTCGGAAATTCAATCAGCAAAAAAGTTTCTGCAGAAAAATTAAAAAAAGGATTCGGATGGTTTGTACTCATCATGGGTATCTATATAATAACAAAAGAATTACTTCTAAACTAACATCTTAAACACTATACTATGTTCTTTCAACACGTTTACGACAAAACACTTGCTCAAGCCAGTTACTTCATCGGTTGCCAAAAAGCAGGCGTAGCCGCAGTAATCGATCCCAAGCGCGATGTAGATACCTATCTCGATATCGCGAAGCAAAACAACATGAAGATTACTCATATCCTCGAAACACATATTCATGCCGACTTCCTCACGGGTTCGCGTGAACTCGCTGCTCTCACAGGCGCTCAACTCTATCTGTCCGACGAAGGCGGTCCGGGCTGGGAATATGAATTCGATCACGTAGGCTTAAAAGATAACTCATCGTTCATGGTGGGTAATCTTAAATTTGATGTGCTTCATACTCCCGGCCACACTCCGGAAAGCATCAGCTTCCTCCTTACCGATACCCCCGCTTCTCCAGAACCGGTTATGTTCTTTACAGGTGATTTCGTTTTTGTTGGAGATATCGGAAGACCCGACTTGCTTGAAAAAGCAGCGGGCATGACAGGCACCATGGATGCCGGTGCGCATCAAATGTATAAATCCATCGAGCGTTTCAGCAAACTTCCTGATCATTTGCAAGTATGGCCTGGCCACGGTGCTGGATCCGCTTGCGGAAAATCATTGGGTGCCGTTCCTTCCACTACAGTAGGTTATGAAAAAATTCGCAACTGGGCATTCCGTTTTTCAAGTGATGAAAATGGTTTCGTGCGCTTCCTGCTCGAAGACCAACCAGAGCCTCCGAAATACTTCGCCATGATGAAAAAACTCAACAAGGTGAATCGCCCTCTGCTCACGGAAGTTCCTAAACTGAAAAAACTTTCAAACGACGAGCTCATGAAAGCCATGGGTCAGGGTGTAAAAGTAATTGACACTCGACTCAAAGCAGATTTTGCTCAAGGCTTTATACCTGGCACCATCAACATCCAAGGCAATAATGCATTTGCAACTTGGGCAGGTTGGTTTCTTTCCTACGACGAACCATTCATCTTAGTAGCAGATGAAAGCAAACACGATGATCTCGTTCGTAAACTGATGCGCATTGGTCTTGATAACATCATGGGCTATATCCGTTCAACAGATGAGTTTGTAAAACATGGTGGAGAACTCGAAAAAGCAAAAGTGATTGACATCAATGAATTCAAATCGATACTACAGGAACCCAATGTTCAAGTGGTTGATCTTAGAGGTGCAACCGAATTCAAATCGGGTCATGTGCAAGGAGCTGATCATGTATTCGTTGGAACACTTCCACAACATCTCGATAAAATCAGTCGCGATAAAAAAGTAGTCATCCATTGCCAAAGCGGTGATCGCGCCACCATTGGTTACTCCATTCTTGCTAAAGAAGGATTCAAAAATGTAGTAAACTACTCGGCCAGCATGAACGAATGGATCAACCTTGGAAATCCGATTGTATCCTGATTGTATTTAAATCAAAAAGGTTACAAGGCCGAAAAATCTCGTCAGCCTTCGTTTTTTCTCGTTTTTCAATTAGTGCATCAACATTACCTTAGAACGAATAAATTTTTGATTAAAATGTAGTTTCCTATTAAGGAAACATTTAAATTTGTAAATAGAAGTAATGAGGGGAAGGTTTGAGGTCATGTTTCTTCAAGAAGCAATGGATTTCTTGAATGGATTAGAAATAAAGGAAAGAGTAAAAATTATTTATAATATAAATAAGTCTCAATTCACCATAGATGTTTCTTTATTCAAAAAAATAAATATAAACATCTGGGAATTTAGAACGATATATAATAAAAAGTGCTTTCGAATTTTAGCATTTTGGGATTTAAAAAATTTAGAAAACAAATTGGTAATAGCAACACATGGTTTTATAAAAAAATCAAATAAAACACCCAATAAAGAAATTGAAAAAGCAGAAAAAATCCGATCAGAATACCTAACCGCTCATTCAGAATAAACATATGAAAAAGAAGATAAAAACGTATAGCTTAGAAGAGCTTAAGAATAAGTATATCGGGAAAAGAGGAACTAAGAGGAGAGAGCTTTACGAAACCGAATTGAGCCTTGATCTGTTAGGAGAAGCAGTTCGTCAAACCCGTATCAAAAAAAAGCTGACACAGGAACAATTAGGACAATTGATAGGAGTTCAGAAATCACAAATCAGCAAAATCGAAAATAATTTCAGAGATACCCGTATCAACACACTTATACGAGTTTTTGATGCATTAAATACCAAGATTAGGATCAGTATAGAATCTTAATCACTTCACAACTGAATCCAAAACAGTAGAACATACCCAAAAATCAGCAGTCATGTGACCTAAATCACATTCCAATCTGTGCGAGACGACTTATATTTAGTATTTCTAAACAGTCGCCTCATGAAGGATCTCAAACAAAACTGGATCATCTATGCCATTGTCATCGGAACCTTACTGATGATTACAGCTGAAATCATCGATGCCGTCAATACTCCCAATAAACCAATCCCT
>JAULVY010000069.1:0-6567 GCA_032110825.1 Chitinophagaceae bacterium
TCTCGATGCCAAAAATTTATATCTTTGCCACCCAAATTGAGTACAAGGATCGGTAGTTCAGTTGGTTAGAATGCCGCCCTGTCACGGCGGAGGTCGCGGGTTCGAGTCCCGTCCGGTCCGCAGAAACCCCTTCAGAAACGGAGGGGTTTTTTTATGCCGTTGGTCTTGCGGCATTACCACAAAAAATATTTCTTTAACTTATGGTGTTCAAGACTGAGTTTCAACTGAATTGCTAAACAATTTTTATGCAAAAAACTATTTTGATCAATACTTGTCTCAGTATTATTCTATCGTGTCTGCTTTTTTCATGTAAATACAAACAGACTTCCTGGGGCCCGGATATCTATGTACAAGACACCAGCTTCAAGGTGGTTGGATATATCATCCCACGCAAACTTGAAAACCTAGATTCACTTGAGTTGAATCGGCTTACCTATCTGAACCTCGCATTTGCAAATCCCGACTCATCCGGTCAGCTCGTTTGCAATAAGCAAGTTGATATTTTACCCTATGTCCGCAAAGGGCATGAAGCAGGTTTGAAAGTATTCATTTCACTCGCAGGGGGAGGTAAGCCCGATACCATCATTTGGAAAAATCTTCTGCTGCCTGAAAATAGACATGCGTTCATTAAGAAAATAATTGACTACGTAGAGATGAATGAACTGGATGGGGTTGATGTAGATATCGAAGGGAACCTTCTGCCTCAGGTTGGGCTCAATTACAACCCCTTTGTTGTAGAACTTAGAGAAGCATTGCATTCAAAAGGAAAAGGAATCACCACTGCTTTAGGTGCCACGCATTTTCATTCCAATGTGCGAGAGGAAGCTCTCAAGGCTTATGATTTTATCAACGTAATGGTATACGACAAAACTGGTATTTGGCGTCCAGATGATGTTGGGCCACATTCTCCATGGTCGTATGCTGAGGAAGCCATTGACTATTGGACCAGAGAACTGGGAATTCCTGCTAAAAAAATTACGCTTGGAGTTCCATTCTACGGGTTCGACTTTACGCCTCCTGCACGATACATCAGCTATAAGGATATCATCCGTGACGATCCTGCATTAGCGTATGTGGATTCTCTTGGTAAGCGCTATTATAATGGGATTCCCATGATCTCACGAAAAACGAAGCTTGCTAAAGATTCACTGGGGGGAGTCATGATCTGGGAGATACAGTATGATGCTCGAGGCGACTTATCCCTATTAAGGGCAATGGACCAAGTTATCAAAGCAAACGGCTGTGATATATTCACCTATTTTAGGGATGCTGACGGAGATGGATGGGGTGATATAACAAAGCCCATTCAAGCCTGCCAACCACCTCAAGGTTATGTAGTGAAAATGGGTGATCCAAATGATGCCGATCCAAAGATCGAGGGCAAATAAAACTTAAGCTCAATTGAGTACATACATTGTATTTTGATGTTGACATATCTTTAAAGAAATGCCTAATCATTTATCATTTCTTAAGACTCGATTAGCACCAACTCCTAGCGGGTATCTACACTTAGGCAACCTGGCTTCATTTATACTAACCTGCCGGCTGGCAAGAATGCATGGGGCTGAAATTTTACTTCGCATAGACGATCTGGATCAACATCGGGTTCGAAAAGAATACGTTCAAGATATTTTTGATACACTGGATTTTTTTGAACTACCAGTTGATCAGGGTCCTCGCTCAGTTGAAGAACATTTCAATCAATTTTCACAATCATACCGAAAGAAGAACTATGCAAATTTGATCAATGAACTTGCGTCCCAAAACTTACTTTTTGCTTGTGAATGTTCTCGTTCCATGATAAACACATCTAATGGTGAAAGCGGTTGTAGCAATAATTGCCAATCAAAAAATATTCCACTGGATAAACCCAATGTTGCATTACGACTAAAAACCAGTAACTCTTCGATGATTGAGTTATGTGATTTGAGTTCAGGCAAAATGAAGTATCAGTTTCCTTCTTCAATGAAGGATTTTGTTGTTCAGAAAAAAGATGGAGAAGCGGCTTATCAAATTGCATCGGTTTCCGATGATTTGTTTTTTGGAGTCGACTTTATTGTGCGTGGACAAGATTTGATTGATTCAACTTTGGCTCAATTGTTCTTGTCGGCGCACCTTTCAACCCCAAACTTTTTATCAACTACATTCGTTCATCATCCTCTACTCTTATCTGAGCAAGATCAAAAATTATCTAAATCTTCAGGTGATACTTCTGTTATGCACTTACGCAAATCAGGGATGACCGCAATTCAAATTCTTAATGAGTTGGGGGCATGCGTTTGCTCAAGCCCTGAATTTACAAATTGGGAAGAAATGGGCGATTGTCTTATCGCTGAATGGGTGAATTAAATCTGTCATTCAAGATTTACAAATCACTTACTACCTACATGTTCGTAGATGATTCTATTATTTAATGCTTGAATAGGTCTTGCATTATGCTCGGTATAAACTGACTTGTATTTGTCGAACTGCGATTGTGAAACAGTTTTAAACCCTTTGAACAGAATCCAGGTTAGTCCTTCTTTATACTCATCTGGATTAGCGTCACCAGCCGATGGTGTTGTCAAGGATCCATAATACTGATAAAACAAGTTTTTATTGGTAGGAATGAAATCCATTGTATTAAAATCTTTGACTTCTACAGGTGCTCCATTTGTAGGCAATGTTTTGATCAATGATTCCATAGCTGAATTGGGTGCACCTTTTTTGATCATTACTCCAATGACCAGGTATTTGTCGTCAGTAGGATTATTTATATCCATTTTATCGATATGCACCATATGGACTTCCATCCATTCTCTTTTTCCTTGAATGGCATGCTCGCTCTCTGTATGGAAATGAAATTGATCCAAAACGAACTTGAATTTTTCAGTCCCATTCTTTTTTCCTAATAAAACATAGTTTTTGGTTTTATCAATTGGACTCACTTGGAGTGTACTTTCGGTTTTTCCATCTACTGTAACTGTTTTGGTCTTTGCATCCCAAACTGTACTGGTATAGTTGAAAATTGGTTCATCCGATTTGTATTTCACAGTATTATTGACTGTAATATTGATTGGTGTTTGATTCAATCCTAATTCCACTCCTTCCAGTGTTGGATTATCTTTTGAAATACGCGCACTTTCCAATTCCATCAATTGGAGATTGGGAATGATTTGACCCGAAGGGGGAATTTCGACCGATGCTTCTTTTTGGCAGGATGCTAAAATTGAAAGAATTGCTGATGTCCAGATTAACTTTTTCATAATTATAATTTTTTAATCCGGAATTAAATAGGGTACTAAACTAGGCTGAAGGTAAGTAACTGAAATTTAAAAACAATTTTTTTAGGTTTTATGCCAAATAAGTCACACCCTCTTTTGAAACTTCGGTATTGGGAAACACCTTTTTTGCTTCAGTTTCAAAGAGTTGCAAATCGTCGTATTTGCTGCTAAAGTGACCCAATAACAACTTTTTTGCATTTGCCTTTTTTGCAATTTGTGCAGCTTGCGAACTCGTACAATGATGCCTTTCAGCTGCTTTAACCTCCTGATCGTCTAAATAGGTGCTTTCGTGGTATACTAAATCATAACCTTGAATCTTGTCGAGAAACGATTCATCGTATTTCGTATCTGCACAAAACGCATATGATTTTGGATGTTTGCCTTTGGTGTGAAAGGCAAATCCCCAGCAGGGAATTCTATGTGTTACCGGAAAACAGGAGACTTCAACAGTTGGTAAATCCAATAAGATTGAAGCCTCGGTTATTGGGTGAAATATCAAATCATAAGAAAACTGTGTGCTTGAAATACGTGTTTGTAGGTCAATCAGCTCCTTCAATTCGGGAGTAGCATATAAGTGCAACGGAAACTTTCTATTGTTTAGCGAATAGGTATTCAGCAAGCCCGGTAATCCAAAATAATGATCTCCGTGAAGGTGAGAAATGAAGACATGGTCGATTCGACTTCTCTTGATTTTAAACCTATGCATCTGAGATTGTATCGATTCCCCGCAGTCGACTAAAAACAAATGCTCATCTGTAGTGATTACCTGTGAAGTCTGGTGCCTGTCGTGCATCGCCAAAGCTGAATTATTCCCCAATATCGTCACTCCCAGCATCTTTATTTTCTTTACTCCAAATCCATTCCCAATTCTCTCTCAATCTCTTCCATTTGAACAATATCCCAAGCCTCGGATTCGGTAGGCGTTATGTTAATACTTTCAAAATCTTCCAAATGCCTTAAAACTTCACTTGCACGATTTGTGGTTTCACAAATAACAAAAGATTTGTTTTGCATATATATGTTTGTGCGAATGTCGTTTAGCTTTTCTGCAACTTCATTCGATAAAACTTCTACGTTTTTCATGTTGAAGATCAGGCTTTTAATTTCGGTCGACTGAAGATTTGCTATAATCGCATTTAAGTCTTCTGCCATATTAGCAGGTAACTCTTTTTCTTCAATGCAAATGGCATGAAATATCTCTTTGGTATCAATTTTGACTTGCATCATTGTTCTAGCAATTGAACAGGTTTTATGGTGCAAAGATACCTGATTTGATTCTGGGAATTATTCGTTATTATTGTAAAGACACGTAAAATCTAACCTTCTATGGACAATAATTTTTCGGCTCAGGTCAAAGAAATCATATCCTACAGTAGAGAAGAAGCTCTGAGGTTGGGAAATGATTTTATTGGGACTGAACACCTTCTTCTTGGGTTAATCCGTGAAGGAGAAAACACGGCATTGAAAGTGCTTCAAAACCTCAACGTTGATTTATACGAATTACGCAAAGAGGTGGAGATGGCCGTTAAGGACAAATCCGGTAAAAACATTCAAAACATAAATAGCCTTCCCTTAACCCGTCAAGCAGAAAAAGTAATTCGGGTTACCGTATTGGAAGCAAAAGCACTTAAAAGTCCTACAGTTGAAACAGAACATTTACTGCTCTCTATACTCAAGAATAAAGAAAATATTGCAACGCAAATTCTGAATCAGTTTGATGTGGATTATGATTTATTTCGCAACGAATTGGGAGTTGTCCGCAGCAATGATGTGAAAAGTGAATTTTCAGACGAACCTGAAGAGGAATTTGATGAAGAGCGTAAATCATCTCAACAAAAAGCTAGACCAGCGCAATCTGGTGGTAAAAGCAAAACACCCGTATTGGATAATTTCGGAAGGGATATCACGAAATTGGCAGAGTCTGGTTCTCTAGATCCTATCGTGGGTCGTGAAGCTGAAATCGAACGCGTTTCCCAAATTCTTTCCAGAAGGAAAAAAAATAATCCCATTCTCATCGGTGAGCCCGGTGTAGGTAAAACAGCCATTGTAGAGGGTCTTGCCCTTCGTATTGTTCAACGAAAAGTTTCCCGCGTTCTCTTTGATAAGCGTGTCGTTTCTCTTGACCTGGCTGCATTGGTAGCTGGTACCAAATACAGAGGTCAATTTGAAGAGCGCATGAAAGCCATCATGACGGAATTGGAAAAAAATCGAGACGTAATTTTATTCATAGATGAAATTCACACCATTGTGGGAGCGGGAGGTGCAAGCGGATCTCTTGACGCTTCAAATATATTCAAGCCAGCCCTTTCCAGAGGTGAATTGCAATGTATTGGTGCTTCTA
This sequence comes from Chitinophagaceae bacterium, assembly GCA_032110825.1. Taxonomy (GTDB): domain Bacteria; phylum Bacteroidota; class Bacteroidia; order Chitinophagales; family Chitinophagaceae; genus Pollutibacter. The sequence goes on from JAULVY010000069.1 coordinate 5,605, forward strand.
CACTCGACGAATATAGAATGCATATCGAAAAAGATGGCGCACTCGACAGAAGATTCCAGAAAGTTATTGTAGAACCTCCATCCGTAGATGAGACCATTCAAATTCTGAATAATATCAAATCCAAGTACGAAGATTACCACAGTGTCGACTACAATCAAGAAGCAATCGATGCTTGTGTGAAATTAAGCGATCGCTACATGACGGATCGGCTGTTGCCGGACAAGGCTATTGACGTATTGGATGAGGTGGGTGCCCGTGTGCATTTGAAAAACATCAATGTACCCGACGACATTATTGAACTCGAAAAGAAAATCGAAGACATCAAGCTTGAAAAGAATCGTGTTGTAAAAAGTCAGCGTTTCGAAGAAGCTGCTAGCTTGAGAGATACAGAAAAGAAATTACAAGAAGAACTTGAGTCTGCTAAATCAAAATGGGAGGAAGAAGCTAAGCACAAGCATTATCCCATTGGTGAAGAAGATATTGCAGAGGTAGTCAGCATGATGACCGGAATTCCCGTTAAACGCATGGTTCAGGCGGAAACCGAGAAGCTGAAAAACATGGCTAACGAAATGAAAGGTATGGTAGTGGGACAGGACGAAGCCATCTCCAAAGTTGTAAAAGCAATTCAACGAAATCGTGTTGGTCTAAAAGATCCGAAGAAACCAATTGGAACTTTCATATTCTTGGGACCTACTGGTGTAGGTAAAACTGAATTGGCTAGAGCGCTTTCCAGAAATATGTTTGACTCTGAAGATGCGCTCATTCGCATTGATATGAGTGAATACATGGAGAAGTTTACCGTAAGCCGACTTATCGGTGCTCCTCCCGGTTATGTGGGATATGAAGAAGGCGGACAATTAACGGAGCGTGTACGCAGAAAACCCTATTCGGTAATTCTGTTGGATGAAATTGAAAAGGCGCACCCAGATATTTATAATATTTTATTGCAGGTATTGGACGACG
>JAULVY010000070.1:0-7007 GCA_032110825.1 Chitinophagaceae bacterium
GTCCAATGGATTTGCTGAGATCATCAAACATGCCTGTATTCGAGACGCAGCTCTTTTTTCTAAACTGGAAAAATCCAGCTTGTCTCGCTTCAAAAAGAATAAAAAAGAAATTGCCGAAATCGTACACCGCAATGTTCACATCAAATCTAAAATCGTACAGCAAGACGAATTTGAACAAGGTGATCGTAAGCTGTTGAATTTTGGGCATACACTAGGACATGCATTGGAAACCCAATACGAATTGACACATGGACAAGCTATTTCTCTGGGAATGGGCTTTGCATCGTGGTTGTCTTTTACCATGTTGGGATTTACGCACGCGCAAAAAGTTGCCGGTTTGTTGCAGCAATACAACCTTCCCGTTTCTTCTGCCTTTGATGTAAAGCGTGTTTTTCAAATTCTAAAAATGGATAAAAAACGCATCAAAGAAACCATGCATTTCATCTTGCTTAAAAAACTAGGGAAGGGAGTGATACGTGAAATAGAAATCAATCGTTTGAATCTCTTGCTCAACGAGTATGTGGAATATGTTAAATCAAGTGCATGATTGTAAAGGTTAGTCCATCTTCATTGCACGGTTCTGTTCGGGCTCCCCGATCCAAAAGCGATATGCAACGTGCTTGCGCTGCTGCCTTGCTTCACAAGGGCAAAACCATTATTCTGGATCCCGGTAGAAGCAACGACGACATTGCCGCTATGGATGTTATTGTTAAATTAGGCACTCGTCTTCAAGATGAAGGAAATCAATTGATAATAGAAAGCGAGGGTGTTAATCCCGTTTCAAATGAATTGAATTGCGGCGAAAGCGGATTGGGTATTCGAATGTTTACTCCCATAGCGGCACTCTCTGAAAAACAAATATACATTAGCGGCAAAGGATCTTTGGTGAGTAGACCGATGCATTTTTTTGATGAAATTTTTCCTCAATTGGGAATTCAAATTTCTTCTAATGGGGGTTTGCTTCCTCTGAAGATAAAAGGACCTCTGAAACCCAAATCCATTGAAGTGGACGGCAGTTTGAGTTCTCAGTTTTTAACTGGACTATTAATGGCTTTTTCAGCTGCGGGGGCTTCAGGTGTAAGTATCCGGGTACGTTCGTTGAAGAGCAAGCCTTATATCGACATGACCTTAGCGGTATTGAAAGCTTTTGGCATGAAAGTTCCTTATCATGAAAATCATCAAGAGTTTATATTCGACGAAAGTCCAATTCAAGCTCCACCGCAAACCATTGAATATCCCATTGAAGGGGATTGGAGTGGCGCTGCTTTTTTAATGGTTGCAGGCGCATTGGCAGGACCAATCGAGGTATTGGGAATGAACCCCAAGTCTGTTCAGGCTGACATGAAAATTTTAGAAGCTATTCGTGATTCAGGAGCCGGATTAACATACAACAACGATGCGTATCGAATTGAACCTGCTGATCTTCATTCCTTTGAATTTGATGCAACCGAATGTCCTGATTTATTCCCACCTTTGGTTGCTTTGGCTTCTTGTTGCAAAGGCACAACCGTGATTAAAGGGGCAGGCCGACTTACCCATAAAGAAAGCAACAGAGCGTTAACGCTTCAGGAAGTTTTTGGTAAGATGGGCGCTAAGATTGATTTGGTTGGAGATGAAATGCATGTGCATGGAGGAAAGCTTTCCGGAGCTCGTGTTCATTCCCATCACGATCACCGTATCGCTATGGCAGCAGCCGTTGCAGCGTTAAAGGCAGATGGTGCAGTTGTCATTGAAGAGGCTGAGGCTATAAATAAATCCTATCCTGATTTTTACCAGCACATGAAAATCTTGGGAACACCTATCGAAGAAATTTAAAATACAAATCACATGAATCGTTTTGGAACTTTATTTACAGTCACCATTTTTGGCGAGTCTCATGGTGATTGTGTAGGCATAGTATTGGATGGCTGTCCGGCAGGTATGCCGATAACCGTTGAAGATTTTAGTGTAGATACAGAAAGAAGAAAAGGGGGAACGCAAAAAGGAACAACTCCACGTCAAGAAGATGACCTTCCTATTTTTAAAACTGGCGTGTTCAATGGTAAAACTACCGGTGCTCCTTTTATGATTTTATTTGAAAATAAAAATACACGTTCAGCAGATTACGAAAAGCAAAGAGCTGTCCCAAGACCTGGGCATGCTGATTTTGTTGCCAATAAAAAGTTTGGTGGCTTTGAAGATTATAGGGGAGGTGGGCATTTCAGTGGGCGACTAACCCTTTGCTTGGTAGCTGCGGGGGTAGTTGCAAAAAAAATATTGAATTCAATTTCTGTTCAGGCCCATATCGCTGAGATTGGAGGGGAGTCTGATCTTGAAAAAGGGTTGCAAAAAGCCATCGATCAAAAAGATTCAATTGGCGGAATTGTGGAATGTACAGTAACAGGGTTGCCCATTGGATTGGGAGAGCCTTTTTTTGACTCGGTGGAGTCATTGTTGGCCCATGCTGTATTTTCAATACCGGCTGTTCGAGGTGTAGAGTTTGGTACGGGCTTCAAAGCAGCAAGGATGTATGGAGTTGATCACAACGATGCACTGCTGAATCCAGATGGTACAACCCGAACCAATCATGCTGGAGGTATTGTTGGAGGAATTACAAATGGCAACGATTTGGTTTTTAGAATTGCCATCAAACCTACTTCTTCAACTCCTAAAGAACAGCAAACATTGAATTGGGAAACAGGAGATGTAGAAGGGTTTTCCGTTAAAGGCAGGCATGATCTTTGTATTGCATTGAGGGTTCCTCCTGTATTGGAAGCCATTGCGGCAATGGTGCTGGTAGACCTGATGATGCGTGAGCAAAAAATAAATAGAGTATATTCATAAAAAAATTATGGCATTGATATATCATATAACTACTGCACGTCAATGGACGGAGGCCCAAAATAAAGGTCACTACGAATCTCCGAATTTAAAAGAGGAGGGATTTATCCATTGCAGCATGGAAGATCAACTGGAAGATGTTCGTCAACGTTTTTATCAAGGTATAGGAGATCTTATCTTGTTAAAAATAGATGCTGATAAACTCACCAGTCAATTGATCTACGAATGGTCGCCTTCTGTGCAAAATACCTTTCCGCATGTATACGGACCAATCAATTTGGATGCTGTTGTTGAAGCAGCTCCTTTGAGCTGATTTTTCCCCCCAATTCCATTACGCAATATTTCTGTTTGCTTTCAGATGCTTTTTTCATGAATGCATGTATATCGGCTGTATTGAATGCAAACAGATCATAGTGACAGGGAATGAGCAAGGGTATCGAACAGCTTAAAGACAATTGAATTGCTTCATCGGCATTTAAGTTTCCCGCAACTTTCCGTGAAGGATCATTTCCATTGATGGGCAGGAGTGCAAGATCAGGTGCAAGCGTTTGAATCCATTTTTCCATTCCTTCATATAAAAGCGTATCACCGCTGTGGTAAATTTTTAAATCTCCAATTTCAACACCATAGCCTACGTATAGGAAATTTCCATTTTCATCTTTATCCAATTCGTTGTGTGCAGCAGGAATGGCTGTAAATCGAACTCCCAGATGTTCGTATGATTCACCCGCATTCAAACCTATGGGCAAGGTAGGGTCAATGGAAAGTCTATTGGCTACAAAATTTCTATTGGCTTCCGGAATGATCAATACACAGGCTGGATTTTTTTCTAAAATGGGCAGTATGGTTTCTGCATCTAAATGGTCCGTGTGGTTATGGCTTGAACTGATGATATCAATTCGGGGCAAATCGCGTGGATCGATTACACGCTCGCTGATGCGCACATGAGGTTTTTCCGTGTTCGCATATTTCTTGGTTAGGCTATCCGATAGATAGGGATCAATCAATACGCGTATTCCTTTGTGTTGAAGCAGATAGCCACTCTGTCCCAACCACCAAACATGTGTATGTTCATGATCCTCGTGAGCCAGGATATCGGTAATCAATTCCTTGTCTTTTCTAAGTGCCCGGATCATTTGCCTCGCATTTGTTTTGCACCGGCAACCATGTTGATTAATTTTTGTTTTGCAGCCCAACGTGCAGTTTGACTCAATCCGCAATCAGGAGCAACAGAAAGTTTATCAGCAGGCACATAGGCCAGGCATTTTTTAATTCTTTCTTTGATGTCTTCAATAGATTCAATGTAATAGTTTTTTACATCTACAATTCCCACCGAAACGTCAAGCTTCTCTGCAAAAGATGCCAACAGTTCTATTTCTGCAAATTCGCGATTCGCCATTTCAATATGAACTTCATCCACTGCCAAATCTAAAAAATCGGGAAGCATGGGCTTTAGGCTTCTATATCCTACCGGTCTGCCTTTGAAATTACCAAAGCAGAGATGTGTTGATAATCGGCATTTCCCTTGAATGCCTGCAACCGTTTCGTTGAATATTTTCACAAAGCGTTTTGTATCCTCTTTGTATGCATAACAACTCATGGAAGGCTCATCCAGTGTTATTTCTTGGCAACCTGCTGCAATAAGATCTTCCAATTCTTTTTTGATGATGGGCATCAAGGCTTGCGTAATTTCCCAACGGTCTTTGTATTGTTTGTTGGGTAGTAATCTCCCGCTGAGTGTATAGGGACCGGGTAGACTGCATTTTAACACCGGACCTGATGGAGCTAGTTTTTTTAATCGCTCAAATTCTTTTACCGATCCAAGTCCCTGTGGTGCTGTTAATGTGGATGTAATGCTGTGTTTGCCACGTTGATCGTGTGCAGGTGGACCAAATTTTCGGGTTTCAGCATGGTTGGGTTCTATTCCATTGATGAATCCGTAAAAGGAAAGATTGAAATCGAATCGCGTTTGTTCGCCATCGGTGATTACATCCAATCCTGCATGAACTTGATCGTGAATGGCAGCAATTACGGCATCTTCGGCCATCTCTTCTATGTCTGCAGGTCCAAATTCATTTAAGTGCTGAGTTGAAAATTCTAGCCATCCAGGAAAAGGATAGCTTCCAACTACGGTGGTTCTGATGGGAAGGGGTTGCATATTATTTTATTTCAAATTGATAGAGTTTAGCTAAACGCACAGCATGTTCGTCGTATGCGCGTTCAAATAATTCAATTGCTTTTTGTTCACCAACAACATTGGATGCGGCAAGTACGGTTGGGGGTTTGCCGGCAGCCGTTAGTTTAGATGCTACTCTTGCTTTGATGCAATTGATGAGGACGACTCCTCCTAAAGTTGAACCTGGAGATACAGGAGTTTCCAATCCGGGTATATTAATCATTGCATCCCCCACCGGGGCTCCTGTATCCAATACGAGATCTGAAAATTCGCCCAGTTTTTTCCCGTCCGTTCTTTTGCTTTTACTTGCAAGCGAATGTGCAGTGGAAATTATACTAACCACTTTAATTCCTTTTTTCTGAAATAATTCTGCCATTTCTATCGGAACCACATTGGTTCCACCGGACGAGATAATCAATGCGCTGTCTTTTTCAGAAAGAGTGAAATTTCTGAGAATGCGGTCTGCTAAACCGCTTACGTTTTCTAAAAACATAGCCTGGCGCTGACCGTTTGCGCCAACCACTAAGTTGTGAAAGGTGAGTGATAATTCTACAATGGGATTGAAGCCCGGAAATGAGCCGTATCGAGGCCACATCTCTTCAACCATTATCCTGCTATGTCCAGATCCAAATACATGTACCATTCTTCCTTCGAGTATGGTATCGGTAAACCAGGCTGCGGCAGTTTCTATTTGATCTTGTTGTTTTTTTACTGCATTTAGAATTTCTATACTTTTTTCTAAATAGCTATTGATTTCATTCATGGTATTGTCCCTCGCTGATAGACCATCCGCCATCCACGCAGATGTTTTGTCCTGTTATAAAATGGGATTGATCAGAAAGTAAGAATGCTGCTAGAGTTGCCACATCGTCGGGCCTACCTGCTCTTCCCTGATCAAGCGGTTGTTTGGTTTTAATGAACTGTTGAATTGTATCGTTTCCCATCGCTCTTTTGGCCATGGGCGTGTCTGTAAGTCCGGGTGATATCACATTGATCCGAATGTCGTATGTAGCGTAATGAGCTGCTGCGGAAAGTGATAGACCTGTTATCGCTGCTTTTGCAGCTGCATAGGCATGAGTTGAAAAAAAGTGTGGGGAGGGATGATGGGAGAGAACAGAAGAGAGATTAACGATAGACCCTTTCTTTTTTTGGTTGATGAAATAATTCAAAACAGCGCGATTGGTTTTCATCACCAATTCTGTATTGATGGCAAAGGTTTTTTGCCAACCTTCAGTTGTGAGTTCATGCAAGGGGCCATCGCCAAATGATCTTCCGCTTCCTCCTGCAACATGGAAAAGTCCATCTATGGTGCCCCATGCTTCTAAACACGTTTTTATGACTTCATCGATTGTTTTTTCGTTGGATAGGTCTTCTGTTTTTATAATCCAATTGTCATTGGGTTGTGCATCTATAAGGTTGTCAGTTCCTAATCCAACTGATACAACTTGTGCTCCTTGCTCTACAAAGTATTTTGCAGATGCAAATCCAATACCAGAAGTTCCGCCGGCAACAATGATTTTTTTATTTTCCAGAAGCATCATCCAATTTACTAAGTTCATCGAAGCTGAGATCAAGAATTGAAAATTTCTTTGGATCCGGCCACGAATAATGCCACCATTCTGTTTCAAAAGATAGGAATCCAAATTTCTCCATTGTATTTTGCAGCAGTGATCTGTTTTTAATTTGAAGTGCAGAAAGAGCGGTAAAATTGTGATGGGCTTTATCTGAAAAATCATCAAAATCGGTCGGCATCTCCAACTGAGTTCCTGTTTGCAAATCATACAACGTGAGGTCTACGGCTATTCCTCTGTTATGGCCACTTCCTTTGGAAGGGTGGGCAACATATCGCTCATCGTGAATGAGTCTCCAGAATTTCTGAGTTACACGGTAGGGTCTATAGGCATCCCAAATTATAATCCCCATACCTTGCTTTGCTAAATCTATGGCTACCAAGTATAGCGCTTGTGCAACGGGTAGTCTCAAATAACTATGCTGTGTGGATTTAGGGTAG
>JAULVY010000070.1:7017-19766 GCA_032110825.1 Chitinophagaceae bacterium
AAAAAATGCCACCTCTGATGATTTCAAGCTGCGAAAATCCTGGGAGTTGACTCAAAAGCGAGAAAACAACAATAGGTATGATTTTCATGAGATTCATATCCGAAATTATATTCGTAATAAATTGGTATTCAAGATACTATAAAATAACGGATTGATTCGCAAACAAGTTGACTAGCTTTGTGTTCTATCTTTTGGCTGCATATCTTAAAAATGTTAAACAAGGTTAAATTTATAGTGTTCTTGTCCCTCTTGCTTTTAGGATTCCAAGGAGCATCTGCTCAGCAAAAAATCAACTACAGGGATGTTCCCGTTATTGATTCTGCTGTTGGAGAGGCTAGTTTCTATGCTGATAAGTTTATCGGAAAAACCACAGCCAATGGTGAAATCTTTAGTCAGGATAAGCTGACCTGCGCCCACAATACCTTTCCTTTTGGAACTAAAATACTGGTAACCAACCTCAAAAATGGTAAATCTGTGATTGTAAGAGTAAACGATAGGCTACACCATCGAAACCCAAGATTGGTAGATTTAACCACTCGAGCCGCTAAACAGATGGGTTTGAGTAGGGGGGGAATAGCTAAGGTTAGGGTGGTGGTGGTAAAACCTGAAGAAAAGAAAGAATAATTATTTTCCTATTCAACTCTGTGGGATTAATTTTGTTACACTTTAAAATAAACTGTTTATGAAAAGGATCCTAGTAGGAATGCTTCTTTTAATGTTGGTTTGCTCAGCAAATGCCCAAACCGGAAATTTACATACCAAGGGAAAGAACTTTGGTGTTCAGTTTACCCTGCATGATTATATTACCGCTGATGAATTGGATTCCAAAGGAACCAGCTTCGTGATTTCCTCCAAGCAGTGGAAAAAGTTGAGCAGAATGAGGCCCGGCATTGCCGTTTCATATTCAGAGGGGTTGAATGATCATTTTGACTATAACGTTCGTTTGGGCTATTCCTTTTTGGAATATACATTGTCCAATCAACCATTTGCACCCAAAACGGGAGCCAAAAGCTATTTTGAAGCCGACGCCAGTATATTCATGAAATTGGTTTCAGATGCGCACAAGCTTTCTCCATTTTTGTCTTTAGGTGCTGGTGCTGCAAAATATTCAGTGTATTATTCTGCATATATTCCAACGGGCTTGGGTCTTCAATATAACTTTTTTGATCAAGCTTATTTTATTGCCCAAAGTCAATACAGAATTCCTGTTACTTCAAATGCCAAAGGAAATCTGTTTTATAGCTTTGGAATTATGGCAAACATTGGGAAAAATTAATAGCCAGTTTTCTGGATAAAAAAAAAGGCGGGAAGAAATTCCCGCCTTTTTTTTATTGGTCTTTTTTCCTGTCGCCAAAAACCCTTCTAATCAGTCCACCTCTTCTTCTACCTGTACTGTCTTTTTGACTTTTATCTCCGCTATTTTCCTTGGGTAATACAGTTGCTGGTTTTTCTTTTGCTTCAGGGTCTTCAAACTTCTTGGATTCTGTTACCACCTTTTCTTTGCCATCTGAAATCGGAATTTCAATATACTCAGCACCCTTTATCATTTCATCCCCTTCAATAGAGGCGCCTCCAACACGTTCTTCCAATTGATTGAAATCAAATAAAATTTCATTCTCTGCGTTGCTGGGAGGAATAAATGCGGTTTCCGGATCGATGTTCAATGTTTTATCCTTGAACACTTGCTGATAATAGTATGCCCATGCGGGCATGGCCATTTGAGATCCTCCGGATGTATACAGCATGCGCAAAAAGGGGTCTTCGCACCCAACCCATACTCCGGAGAGTAACTGTGGACTAAACCCGATAAACCAGCCGTCTGCATTGTCGTTTGTTGTACCCGTTTTTCCTGCAATCTGAGCAGCAATGCCATAGGCTCCTCTCAATGCTCTGCCTGTTCCAAAATCAACTACACCCTGTAGCATTTTGGTCATGATATACGCATCGCTTTCATTAATCACCTCCTTGGTCTCTGTTCTAAACGAAGCAAGTACGTTCCCATTTCTATCTTCTATTCTGCTAATGAAATACGGCTTTACATTAAATCCTCTTCCGGGGAACATGCTAAATGCCTGAACCATTTCGGTGAGCGATAAATCTGCAGCTCCCAATGCAATGGATGGATAGGGGGGGATGGTATTTACAATACCACATTGCTTTGCAAAATCAACAACACGATTTACACCGAGTGTATTAATAAGATGAACAGCTGCAGGGTTTTTCGAAAACGCTAAACATATCGCCATCGGTCCGCCATCTCCATCAATCATTTTCCCACCCATGTTAATGGGCCCTGAAGGCATTTCTGTTTCAGGCTTAAAGCCGTTCATAATACCCAATGTGTAAAGGAGAGGCTTAAACGTAGACCCAACCTGCCTCTTTGTTTTGATATTGACGTGGTCAAACTTAAAGCGTTTAAAATTGCTTCCTCCAACCCAGGCTTTGACTTCACCCGTTTGAGGGTCCATCGACAACAAACCGATCTGCAAAATCTGCTTGTGGTATTTGATGGAATCTAATGGAGCCATGATGGTGTCTTTCTCTCTTTTTTCATTCCATGTAAATATTTTCATGGGTATTGGCTTCAGAAAACTTTTTCTAATCTCTTCCTCTTCCATTCCGTCTTCCTTTAGACTTCTCCAGCGATCAGATTGTTTGATTGCTTTTTCCAATACTTGTTTTCCATCCTTGGATTTCCAAACAGAGCCGTCTTTGATGTTTTGCTGACTTGTAAAAACCCGCTGAAGGTTTTGCATGTGTCGGTATACCGCTATCTCTGCATACTCCTGCATTCTGGGATTGATGGTGGTAAATATTTTGAGTCCATCTTTATAAATATCATAAGGCTCGCCTGTTTTAGGATTTTCGTTTTCTTTAGCCCACTTCTTGATTTCGTCTCGTAAGATTTCCCTGAAATAAGGGGCAATACCAGAGTTCTCATCCATTTTTTGATACTGCAGCGCAATCGGTGAAATCTTCAATAAGCGTGCTTCTTCCGGACTAAGAAAATCATTTCTGACCATCTGTTCCAATACCGTATTGCGCCTATACAAGGATGCTTTCGGGTTTCTTCTGGGATTGTATCGGGTACTTCCTTTAAGCAGTCCAATTAAAACAGCAGCCTCTTCAACAGCCAGTTGCCCCGGTTCCTTTTGGAAATAGGTTTTGGCGGCATTTCGAATTCCATAAATCTCATCTCCGTAATTCACCATATTCAAATACAGCGTGATGATTTCTTCTTTGGTTAAATTTCGTTCCAACCGAACTGCCACAATCCACTCTTTCATTTTTTCAATCACACGCGTAAAACTCTTTCTGCTCTGCTGACCCAAAAGAGCTTTTGCGGTTTGCTGTGTAATGGTACTGGCACCCCCTTCTTTTCCTAAAAAGATAATTGCCCGCACCAAGCTTTTAATGTCAATTCCAGAATGCTCATAAAACCGCTCATCCTCCGTAGCAACCAAGGCATGAATCACATTCGGGGAAATATCTTGGTATGTTACATTGATTCTATCCTTTAAATAAAACTTACCCATCAACGTACCATCTTCGGCGTAAATTTCTGAAGACGACATCATCGAAGGGTTTTCCAATTCTTCAATGGAAGGAAGTTTTCCAAAAAGACCAATGTAGATCAGTACCACAAATAGCAATAGAACTCCCCAGGCATAGAAGAACATCTTCCAAAAAAACCGAACGGGACCTGTTGTGGCTTGAGTCTTATTTTCTTTGCCTGGCATAACCGTAAAACTACTGAAAACAGCCCGTTTTCATTTGAAACAAAAAATTAAAATTTACCCGGAAGCTGAGATCGGATGAATTGAAGGTATTTTTCTGTTGTCTTCTCCTCGATCATACGTTTCAGGTTGTCGGGCGACACAATAATAAAGGAATATTTATCTGCCGGTAACCAAGGAAATATTTCACGTGATGCTACAGCGACGGTTTTTTCAACATAGGTCATTGCGTCTGCGGCATTGGGAAATACACTAATCAAAATATAGGGGAGGGTTCCAATCTGATCATTTCTGATATTCAAAGGTGTTGAAGCATACCGCTGCGTATTGTACTTCGCTAAAGCTCGTTTCGCTTCGTTGATGTAAACCACATCCACATCTTTGAGCAGCATCATTACGCCATAGGGTTCTGTGGCATTGAATAGATAGCCTGATTCTTTGCGTTCAACAACAGGGGCCTTAAATGCCGAAGAATCAATTTTTACTTTAGGGGCTTCAACAATATCCTGAACCTTTTTAACAATCGGTTCTTTTTGCATCGGTTGTACTTTTGCTTTTGGATTGTCGTCAATCCAAAAGATTTCGTCCTCTTCTGCCCGCTGAACTTGTAGGTTTTTTAGTTCGTTTTCAATTTCCTCTCTTCTCATCAAAACCAAGGCCAGATTACCCGCTCTTTCGGCTAATGGTGATTGAGGGTATAGCGAAGGAATCTTATTCAGGGTTGCAATGGCTATGCTATCCTGACGGTTTTTGATATAGTAAACCGATTCGATATAAAGCAATTGCGGCGACCAGCGATTGGGGCCGTATTTTTCATCTGCTCTTTTCTTTTCAGCCAAGGCTTGTTCAAATTTACCGGAGAGGAATAAGTCGTATACTTTTTCGTATTCTAGTGTAGCCTGCCTTTGTTGTTCGTCTTTTGCTCTGCCGGCGGCCAAAGGATCTTTTAAGAGCTTGGTAAATTCACTTCCAGGAAAACGCTGGCTCAATTGATTTTGGTAAAAGGATCCTTTAGATGAATTGCCATTTTGAGTATAGCAAACCGAAAGCTCAAATAATACTTTCTCCAATTCTGGATAATCGGGTTTTTCATTCAGCAACATCTCATTCCACAGGATAGAGGAATTGCAATCGTCTAATTTTTCTTTGTACAACATACCCAAATTTCTCATCGCACCATGCCTTTTTTCGTTGGATGCTTCTATGCCCTCTGGAGTTAACGGGAGATTTTGCATCAAACCCTCCTCCGATAGCTCTGTGTTTGCAATTTCATCTCCACTCACTGCAGTCGACTTCAAATCCTTTTGCAACGCTTTGTTTATATTACCGAGTGCGGTGCTTCTTCTCCAATTATCAGCATTTGGTCTTGCACCCCATTTGTTTTTAAAGGCGATGGTTCCTTGTGCAATCAACGTGGGGTTGTTGAAATACCATTCTCCTTTTTTTGAATCATTTGCAAACAAACTTGCAGTATTGTCATCCAATAAATTATTTCTTGCCGTTGTATTTCCTCGTATGGAAGGATTGCCAACTTCTACACCTTGTTCTTTTTTTAATTTCTTTAGTAAGTCGCGCAGATAAACCTCTCTTTCTCGTTCAGGCATTAAAGCAATCTGCTGTAAACTGTCTTCAATGCGAATAATCTTTAAATTATTGTACAAGTCGTTGCAAACATTTTTTTTGATGGTGATTTCTTCAGCATTTTCCAATCTGCCAATGTTCACACTGTCGTAATACGTTTTGGCCAAATCATATTGCTGTAATCCAAAAGCCAATTCAGCAATTTTTAGATTGTTGTTTTCTTTTGTAGTCGGGTCACTGGTGTTGTATCGATTACTTTTGATGTAATACTGAATAGCTTGCTTAAACTCTTTTCTTCCCAATTCCAATTCTCCGGCTGCTGCATAAATTAAATTCCTGTATGGGGAATATTTTTCTTTTTCAGCCATTTGCAACAAGGCCTTTATGTTCTCATCCGTCCTTTTGTTTAAATCCGTTTCGTTGCTGGAAAGGCCAGTCTGGTATATACGGGCATAAGCTTCCAAAATAGGATCTGTGGTGAGCGACACAGCTTTATCAAATGCCTCATTGGCTTTTTCGTTTTGGGAAACTCTGCTATACAACTGCGCGATGAGAAATTGTCGTCTTGATTTTTCTGCATTATTGGTGGCAGCTCCAAATGCTTTCTCCAAATAGATGGCGGTGGAGTCAAATTGATTTTGTTGATAAAACCAATACGCTTTCAATTCTGCCAGTTGATCTTTTAATCGATCGGGGAATTGCACATCCCTGTAAAGTGTTTCGATGAGCGATCGCGAATCATCCAACTCACCTTGCTCGATAAAGGTTCGGATGAGCCATATCAATGCATCGTTTCTGGCCAGATTATGAGAAGCTAATTTTTTCTCTTTGGATGAAATGGTATAGACGTTGCCATCCGAATTTATATTGGATCCAATGGTTTTTTCAAAACCGATTTCATCTTTGTTTTTAGGCTGAAAGGTGTAATTGATGTACTGAAATACATCATAGGCCGAATCCAATTTTTTTTGATAGAAATAAGCTTGCCCCATCAACAAATACATGTCATCCACCCAATCGTTTCGAAGATCATGCAAAAGAATCCCATTGTTTGTTTTAATAATTACAGAATCGAGCTCCTGTTTTTGGCCAGCGGTATTGTCGAGACTGTAATTGAAAAAACTCAGCAGCTTGGTAAAATCGTCTTTATGTGATCGTTTGGCTGATGCAAGAACATTATTGATTTTGATATTGGCATTGAAATAGAAATTGTAGTGCGATACAATGTTTTCTTTCAGTCGTTTAACTGGACTAATTTTACGATCTGGGGTAAGCTCGGAAGCTAATTTTCGATTCTCAAAATCTTTGGGCTTAGTCAAATTGTACGTGATATTGGCTTGAGCATTTACATTCGAAACTCCAAAGTTGAATACCACTATGATGATCATCAACAGTGCACGAAGGGCGATATGCTGGAGTTTGGGCTTCAAGGTGTGTAAAACTACCACTTATCCTTCTATTTTAAAAGACTGCATTTTATGAATTAACAGTAACTTTATGATACTATTTTATGGCCAAACCCTTGACCTGCAAATGAAGCAAAGCAGCTTTAAAAAACTCACCAATCGCTATCGGTTGGTTGTAATGAATGATCATACTTACGAGGAAGTTGTTACGTTCAAGCTTACCCGTTTGGGAGTATATATTGCTTCTTGTTTCATTTTTGTTTTACTCGTGGGTCTTACAGCTGCACTCATCAGTTTTACACCCCTCAAATACTATATTCCCGGATACGGCACTCAGTCTGAGCGAAGAGAGCTCACACGCTTAAAACTCAGGGCTGATTCGCTGGAACGTCAAATGCAATACCGCGAACTGTATTGGCAAAATGTAAAAGATGTTTTGTCGGGCAGAGCAGAGCTCATTTTAGACACTGCCGTAATCGCAATCCCTGAACTGGAAGAGAACCCCGATTAAATGAAAAATTCCCCTCCTGCAATCTGGAAATACATGGCTTTGGGTGGTCAGTTTTTCGTATCTATTTCTTTGGCACTTGCTGTGGGATGGAAACTCGATCAGTGGTTGGATGTAAAGCAATCTCTCTTGATTTGGATTCTTCCATTGGCCATGGTTGTATTTATGTTGATCAAAATCATCATCGAAACCAATAAGAAATAACGTTATGCTTCGTTCATTAAAAAAAATATCCATTCTCTTCTTTCTCGTATCTCTACTTGCATTTTTTGGACAAAATCAACTTGCGAAGCTGGATGTTGATGCTATAGTTTTGATCGTGGGGAATGGGTTTGTTTATTTGCTCACTGCTGCTTCTTTTTGGCTCGTTTCCAATGGACTGAAATCAAAATCAACGACTTCCTTTATGGGCTCTGTCTATTCATCGTTTATGCTCAAGCTCATACTATCGGCTGTGGTTGTGGTAGCCTATGTTCGCTTGAGCGAAGGAAAGGCCAACATGCCTGCCGTATTTATATGCATGGTTCTTTACTTGATCTATACATTTCTGGAAGTAAGCGAATTGATGAAACTGCTCAGAAAAAAATAAGATGCCGAAGAAGGAATCACCATTGGCTGCATTATCGGATTTTTTGCCTGCAGGTTCTTTCGCTATGGTAGAACCGTATCTCATGCATTACAAGGTGCACTTGACCATCACCCGAACCCGCACTACCGTTTTAGGAGATTATCGGAATGCGCATGCCGACAAAGCACATCGCATTACCGTAAATGGGAATTTAAATGCGTATGCATTTTTGATTACCCTTTTGCATGAGCTTGCTCATTTGATTGTATACATTCGATTTGGACATCGTGTTCAATCCCACGGAAAAGAATGGAAACAACAATTTGCTGAAATTTTAAAGCCCTTTTTAGTTTCTGGAGTATTTCCAACGGATGTTAAAAATCATTTAACCAAAAGCTCAGCTGCTTTGCCTGCGAGTTCATGTGCCGATGATATGTTGATGCGTATCCTCAGAAGATATGATCCCGTAAAAAACGGATATGTCCTGATTGAAGAATTGGAGTCGGGCGACTGCTTTGAGATTTCAAATGGGCGTTTATTTAAACGCTTGGAAAAAATCAGAAAACGCTACAAGGCAATTGATTTACAAAATCAACGCGTTTACTTGTTCAGTCCCGTTTACGAAGTAAAGCGCTCATTGGCTACAGGGATTTAATCATCCATACACTGCATCCACAATGTCCCGTGTTGCCTACGGCATGTTTGAGGTATTCAAAACCAAATTGCTCGTATACCTGAATGGCTTTTTTGAGTTCAGGCATGGTTTCAATATAGATGGTTGAATAACCATTTTCTTTTGCCTTATCCATGCATTGTTGAATAAGTGTTGCGCCAATTCCTAGGCCTCTGGCTTCAGGGGTTAAGTACATTTTTACCAATTCACAGGTATCAGCGGGGAGACCTTCACTTGGAAATATTCCACCACCCCCTAAAACAATATTGTTTTGTGTAACCACATAATAGCAAGATCCATTTGTTTGAAACAAATCGTAGAGATGGTCTGTGCTTTGATCAAAGTAGACTGTACCCGGTTTATTTGCACCAAATTCTTCTAATGAATTTCGGATAATAGAAGCCAATACTGCATTGTCATTCGGCTGAATTTCTCGAATTTTTATTTCCATAGTCATCCTGCAAAATTAGTCAGCTTCGAGTATAAAAAAAGGAAATCAGTTTTTGGATCTGTTTTTAACCAGTTTATCCATCACATCTAAATGCGGTAGGGTGATGATGGAAAGAAAGATAAACAGTGCAGGAATGGGATCCGTTTTTAATCCAGCGCCATTCCAGATGTATGCCAAAAAAATAAAGCCAAAAGCAGCGAGGAAGGTCATGGGTAAGGCATTTTTCCACATCTCCAGTGGTCCGGATGCCGACTCATCTCCTTTTTGATGAAGAAAGGTAAAAATGATTTCAAATGAACGAATGGCATGCCATCCTCCAAAATAAAGAGCAAATGCAGGAAGGAGGGGCAGGAATTTGCAAATTGCGAGAATGATAAATAGATTGATTAGTCTGCCGGGTTGCAGTCGAATTTTATGTTTTCGATTGGATAAGAATGCAAGCAACAAAAAAACAGAAGAGCAGAGCATTAGTCCAAGTTGATTGTTGTTTTTTACAAATGTCCAAATCGACATAGCCATTTCAGAACCTTGCGTAATTCGGATTAGTACCTGTTCCGTTTCAGTAGGATGGAAAATTAGAAGACTATAGAGCACTAAGGTGCCCCAACTCAAGCGGGCTGCATTCCAGGAAAAATTATTCTGGGCTTCCGCTAAGTCTATTTCTCCAAAATGCCAGGCAGAGATGATTAAAAATACAAGTAAACTGAAGCTGGGTAAAAAAATCCAAGAGGCAGTATACAGTAGAATTGCGAGTATATACTTTTTAAAAAAAGATTGTATGCTGAATTGGGCGCTGTCTTTTTCAGTGTTTTTAGCAATCACATGATCAAGCGCACCATGTGGAATTCCGGTAGCGCCAATCAAAAAAAGGAAATAAAAAAGTTGAAAGCCAAAGGGAATATTGCCGCTGATGTATTGCCACACAACCATTCCGAGGCCTATCCCTGCATTGATCCAAGTGAGCCAATCAAATCTTTTTTTATAAAACATGGGAGCGGGGGGATAAATGAAAGGCCTATGTGTGAACATAGGCCTTTACATAATCTTGTACGTTTTCTTTTATTTAGATTCAGAACGGCTTAATGAGTAAATAACAAGACCGAAACCGATTTTGTTAACGGCATCACCGATGTTGTAGATGATGTCCATATTCAACCCGCCAATTCCAAGAGAATCAGCAGACATACCAAACAATCCACCAGGAGTTCCTACGATATAACCCAATGGATAGATAGCCCAGCCTACCAATACAAACCAGCCAAGTGTTTTGTTAGCCTTAGCAACAGCAGGAGATGCTGCAGTAGCCAATTTAGATACTTCTCCAAACCAAACTAGGTAAACAATGTAGAAATAAGCGGCACCTGAAAGTACACCCCAAAGAACACTCTGGTCTTTGTAGATGGTCTCTCCGAAGTAACCGGTAACCAGCATAACTACGGATGCGAAGATGAGCTTCCAAAGAAGTCCAACTGTTCCGCCAGCTTTCTTAGTGATGAGGTAAAACTCTACGCACATCAAAGGAACAGTCAATAACCAATCTACATAACGGAAAAAGGTTGGAGACTCTCCTGATTCGAGGTTATACCCCCTCATGTAATAATAGTGAACGGCTGCAATGAACGTGATCAATCCAGATACGAGCACCGAAGTTCTCCAGGCTTTATCTGTATTGCCCAATTCAAAAAAGAAAAATACTGAGGCGGCCATCATGGCCATGGTGCCGATAAAAAACGTAAAGGCTACGTAGTTGTCCGCGGCAACTGTCTCTAAAAATGGAATCATGGTATATAGTTTTGGTTAAGAAATGACAAGAAGGTCGGTTTCAGCACATTTCCAGCAAGCACGAATATAAAAACGCGAATGTCAAAAAAAGGTTCAGATAGGGTAAAAAAACATAATCCGTTCAATCAAGCTTTATAAATCTACTAAAAGTTAAACAAAATTCAAAAAATCAGTTATTATTTTTAAATAATTCTATAAGACAGGACTTAAACGCCTTATAATCAGGGGGTATGATCGTCGTTTTTTTTGGTAGATTATTTTTATTTTTTCTTTCAGATTCGGTTTTGATGATACATCATCTTGGTTTAGAATGTAGTTTGATACGGATTTTTGCAATTTCAATGACTGATTTTCAAACATCCTTACTAGCCGATTTTATTTAATTTTACATCTCAATCGTTGCTTTTCCCCCAATAAAATAACCTGATGAGTGCTAATTTGTCAACAGAAATTGCCAAATTCAATAGAGAAGTGGGCATACGGTATCAACTGTACAACAGTTTGTTTACCTCTTTGCCATTCCACAGAATTGAAAAGACCGGGATTTTATTGTCTCTGCTTCAGTCGAACTGTGAAGACGGGTACAAGAAAAAGATGAGTCCCCTTCAGATACTGGACGATTTCTTTACGCGACATACCTCTTATTCAACCGAGCAGCAACAGTTGGATCTCATGTTCAGGATTGTTCAATACGTTGAACGCCAAGTGGTATTATTTGATGCCTTGGAAGATGCTGCTTTCCCCAAGCTAAACGAAATGAAGGGTGCAGGAACGTTGAAAAATCTCGAGACCCAAGTCATTCAGCAAAACAAGCAAGAACTTCTTCAAAAGAAACTTCGTGAGTTCAGTGTGCGGTTGGTGTTAACTGCCCATCCAACACAATTCTATCCTGGAACGGTTTTGGGAATTATCAATGATCTCTCCAAAGCCATCGCAGAAAATAATTTAGATTCTATCAATACCTATTTGCAGCAACTGGGCAAGACGGCTTTCTTTAAAAAGCAAAAACCAACACCCTTTGATGAGGCAGTAAGTCTGATTTGGTATTTGGAGAATGTATTTTATCCCGCTAGTGGAAGAATTTTAAAAACCTTACGCTCCTATTTTCCTGATGAACACAATGCAGATCAGCCTATTATACGAATGGGTTTTTGGCCTGGGGGAGATCGGGATGGAAATCCCTTTGTTACCAGTGATATCACCTTGAAGGTAGCCGATGCATTGAGAGGAAGTATCATCAAATGCTATTACTTGGAGATTCGAAAACTCCGGCGCAGATTAACATTTAATGGGGTGGAGTCTAAGCTGGCATCCTTAGAAAAGCTTTTGTATGATACCATTTTTATTCCGGGCTTTAAAAGGGTTTTAAATAAATCTGAGATTCTCAATACGTTGTTGGCCGTGAGAGAAATTATTGTTTACGAACACAACAGTCTGTTCCTGGATTTATTAGATTCAATGATCAATAAAGTGCAGCTTTTTGGATTGCATTTTGCTTCATTAGATATTCGCCAGGATAGCGGCATTCACGAAAAAGTTGTTTCTGTTTTGTATGATTTGGATAACCGTGGTAACTATGCGGATCAAAGCAATGAAGAAAAAATTGAATGGTTGTTATCGCTAAACCGTGAGTTCGATTTATCTGGTCATGCAGATACGCTAATAAAAGATTCTTTGCAAACGGTAAAGACTATCAAGCAGATCCAAGAACTAAATGGGAAGTCGGGTTGCGATCGTTACATCATCAGTCAGTGCAACAGCGCAATTGATATTTTAGAAGTTTTTGCTTTGTTTATCGCAGCCGGCTGGAAGCGCGATTCAATTTCAGTGGATATTATTCCATTGTTTGAAACTGTTACCGATTTAAAGAATGCTGCTCAGGTGATGAATGAATTGTATTCATTGCCTTCGTATCGCGAGCATCTGCGGAAGAGAGGGAATAAGCAAACTGTAATGTTGGGATTCAGCGATGGCACAAAAGATGGTGGATACCTTATGGCCAACTACTCAATTTTTTTGGCTAAACAGGAATTGACTGCAATC
>JAULVY010000071.1:0-8672 GCA_032110825.1 Chitinophagaceae bacterium
GTTGTGCATGGCAATGGCCATAAGCAAAGCGACGATGAGGGCAGAGTAATTCAATTGCATTTTGGAAAGCTGCTCTTAATCAATGCATACTTCCCGTCCGGAACTTCTGGCGACGAAAGACAATCGTTTAAAATGGAATGGTTGAATGAGTTGATGCACTATCTCAACCGAATCAAAAGTAAACACTCCGGTATCATTCTCTGTGGAGATTACAATATTGCACACAAGGAAATTGATATTCACGATCCCAAGGGAAATAAAAATACAACCGGCTTTCTTCCGGAAGAAAGAGAATGGATGGATGATTTTTTTGAATCCGGGTGGACCGATACCTTTAGATTGATTCATCCCGAACCTCATCGCTATTCCTGGTGGAGTCTGCGTTTCCCTACTGTGCGCTTGAACAACAAAGGATGGCGAATAGATTACATCAATGTCACTCAAAATCTGAAATCAAAAGTAAAAGATGCTGAGATTTTCCCAGATGTAAAGCACAGTGATCATTGTCCCGTTTACCTCGAATTACCCATTTAGCATGATTGTTTACAACATTACCTACCTCGTTGACCATGCGATTCACGAAAAATGGCTGGAATGGATGAAATCCCAGCACATTCCCGAAATGCTTTCCACAGGCCATTTTGAGCGATTTCAGATTCTGCGACTGAGGGAAGTTGACGAAACAGAAGGAATAAGTTATGCCATTCAGTTCTATGTAAGCACCCTGGATGAATACAACAAGTACATTCTGAAATCCGCTCCTGCACTGCGTTTGAAGGCAAAAGAGCAATGGGGAGATCGGGTTATTGGATTCAGAACATTGATGGAAATTGTGCACTAAGTGTGGAAAAGAGGTAGTCCAGCGGACCTGCTAAAATGCAGTACTGGACTGGATTTTAGAAGATTTACGTGAAGAAAAAAAATTTTGTTTGAATGAAAAACCTTCTAAATTTGTTGAATACAAACCAATTAAATTTTTAAGTATGAACAAAGCAGAATTGATCGCTAAGCTTGCAGACGACGCTGGACTCACCAAGACTCAAGCAAATGCTGCACTGGATTCTTTCGTAAGTGCAATCACCAAAACATTGAAAGGTGGTGGCAAAGTAACCCTTGTAGGTTTCGGAACTTTCTCTGTTGCTAAGAGAGCCGCTCGCACAGGTCGCAATCCACAAACAGGCGCTGTGATCAAAATCAAAGCAAAAAAAGTTGCACGCTTCAAAGCAGGTAAAGAACTTTCTTCTAAGATCTGACCGCAACAAAAAAATTAAAAAAGCAAGACCCTTGCGTCTTGCTTTTTTTTTCTCTACATCACAACAATAAAATCTATATCATGGGAAGAGGAGATAAAAAAACAAAGAAGGGAAAAATCTTTAAAGGATCATTCGGGAAATCAAGACCCGCTAAGGTTGTGAAGAAAGCTGCGAAGAAGAAGGCGTAGGGAAGAGTTGTGCGTTTTGCGTTTTGGGTTTTGAGTTGGGTTGTGAGTTTTAAATTCATGATTAATTATTTCCCTATTTACTCAATATTGAAACCAATTCTAGACTAATTAAAACATATCAAACCCATAACAACTTTCCCCTCCTCTAAGGAGGGGTGCCGCCCGAAGGGCGGTGGGGTGGTGATTTAAACCTAAAACCCATTAGGGTGCCAACCTCACAATACCCCAACCACTCCCAGCTTTCAGGTATTTAATCCGATCGTGTAATCGACTGCTTCTGCCCTGCCAAAATTCGACTGTTTCAGGCTTTATTCTAAATCCACCCCAATGTGGAGGTAGCGGAATGTTTTCATTCGTATAAGCCTGAGTTGCTCGCTCTAGATTTTCTTCCAATACAGATCTGCTTTCAATGATTCTACTCTGTGGGGATGCCCAGGCGCCAAGCTGACTTCCTTTGGGTCTGGAATTGAAATAGTGTTCACTTTCCTCCTGGCTTGTTTTTTCACATATTCCTTCAACCCGAACTTGCCGTTCTAATTCTTTCCAGAAAAATACCAAACTGGCAAAAGGATGATTCGTCAGTTGAACTCCTTTATTGCTTTCATAATTGGTATAGAAAACGAAACCATTGGGGTCAAATCCTTTTAACAAGACAATCCTCGCGGAAGGTTTTCCTTCATTGGTGACGGTAGCAAGAGTCATGGCATTTACTTCATCAATCTCTGAAGCAACCGCTTGATCCCACCACCTTCCGAATTGCTCAAAAGGATTCTCTGCCACATCCGATTCAGATAGCGATTGCAATTGATAATCTCTTCGAATAGATGAAATACTCATGTATGTTGATAAGGAAATGAAGAATCTGATTCTTCTATCTTTTTAATGAACCAATGTACCTATTTTTTCTCCCAAGACCAAGCGTTTCAAATTTCCCTCTTCGTTCATATCAAAAACAATAATCGGAAGATTGTTTTCCATACAGAGGGTAAATGCTGTCATATCCATGATCTTCAAATTCTTGTCGATGCATTCCCTAAAACTCATGGTTTCAAATTTAACAGCAGCAGGATCTTTTTCAGGATCTGCAGTATAAATTCCGTTTACACGTGTCCCCTTCAAAATCACATCGGCCTGTATCTCAATGGCTCTCAATGAGCCCGCTGTATCTGTTGTGAAATACGGATTTCCAGTGCCGGCACCAAAAATCACAATTCGGTGTTTTTCCAAATGCCTAATGGCTCTTCTTCGGATATAAGGCTCAGCCACTTGTTCCATTTTAATTGCACTCAACAGCCTGGTGTACATTCCTTGCTTTTCCAACATAGCCTGAATGGCCATTCCATTGATCACCGTAGCTAGCATGCCCATGTAGTCGCCATGCGCCCGTTCAATTCCAGTTTCCGACTCATTCATACCCCGGTAAATATTCCCACCTCCAATAACGATGGCTACTTCAACACCGAGATCGACAATACTTTTGATTTCTTTTGCATATCGACTAATCATGTTGGGATCAATTCCAAAACTGTTATCTCCCATCAAAGATTCTCCAGATAGCTTTAACAGAATGCGCTTGTACTTGGGTTGCATACCTCAAAGATACAAAAAAGGGCTTCCGAATGGAAGCCCTCAATAGTATACGATGAATTAGGTTACCCTAAAGCCACACGCTTGAAAGCTTCTACTTTCAAATCGCTTCCTTTGGATTTTACATAATCCCCAACAGACATCCCTCCGTCTTTCACAAAAGACTGCGCCAACAACGTGCTTTCTTTAAAGAAGGCATTCAGTTTGCCATCGGCAATTTTTGAAATCATTTCATCAGGTTTACCTGCCATCTTGGGGTCGTTCTTAATCAATTCAATAATGATTGCTTTCTCACGTTCAACCACTTCAGTGGGTACAGAGGATTGATCCACTGCAACAGGATTCATAGCTGCAATCTGCATGGCCACATCCTTTCCAACTTCAGCTTGCTCTTGATTCATACCCACCAATACACCCATTCGGTTTGAACCGTGAATGTATGAGGAAACAAATGCAGCATCAATACGCTCAAACTTCGAAATTCCAATTTTTTCACCGATGCTGGCCAACTTATCGTTTACCAAATCAGCTACTTTAGATCCATTGATTTCAACGCCGTTCAATTCATCAACCGACTTCACATTGTGCGCAATGGCAGCGTCTATCAAGCTTTGAGCGAATGCCACAAAATCTGTATTCTTGCTCACAAAATCAGTTTCACAACTTAAACATAAAGCAATTCCTGTTTTATTATCGGCAGTTGTTTTTGCCAATACAACACCTTCTTTCGCTTCACGATCACCACGAAGAGCCGCAACTTTTTGTCCCTTTTTTCTCAACCAATCAATAGCCGCTTCAATGTCACCGTTGTTTTCGGTTAACGCTTTGCGGCAATCCATCATACCTGCGCCAGTCATTTGGCGTAGTTTATTAATATCTGCTGCTGTTATTGTAACTGTAGACATATTCTTCTATCGTTTTATTGGATTACTTTTTTTGTGCAGGCCTTCTTCCTCCTGAACCCGCAGCAGGAACCCTGCGCTTGGGAGCACCTTTTCTTTTTGCACCATCAGCATCGCCTTCCTCGTCAATTGAAAATTTCAATCCACCTTCAGAAGTTTCATCTGCTTCTTCTTCATCAGACTTTTCAGCCTGGCGCTCTGCCAATCCTTCAGCAATTGCAGCCGTGATGTAATGAGTGATGATCGCAATTGACTTCGTTGCGTCATCGTTAGCTGGAATTGGGAAGTCAACTCGATTTGGATCGCAATTGGTATCCACCAATCCAAATGTGCTGATGCCTAAACGCTTGGCTTCGGCCATGGCAATATGCTCGTGTCCGATATCGATGATGAAAAGAGCAGCAGGTACTCTACCCAATTGAGAGATGCCACCCAATACTTTTTCCATTTTGTCTTTATCGCGAGATAACTGCAAGCGCTCTTTTTTCGTGATGTTGTCGAAGCTTCCATCGCTCAACATTTTCTCAATGCTCTGCATTTTCTTTACCGACTTGCGTACGGTATTGAAATTGGTAAGCATGCCACCCAACCAACGCTCAGTAACATAAGGCATGTTTACTTTCTTTGCACATTCAGTAACGATTTCTTTCGCCTGCTTCTTGGTACCAACAAACATGATCTTCTTGCCACTCTTCGCAATGTTCTTCAGTACTAGTGCAGTCTCCTGAAGACATTCTACAGTTTTATTTAGATCGATGATGTGAATTCCTTTTTTCTCTGCATAGATGTAAGGCAACATCTTGGGGTTCCATTTCTTACGCAAGTGCCCGAAATGTACGCCTGCTTCTAGAAGTTGCTGTTGCAGTGAAGTATTATTTTCCATTGTATTCGTATGTTTTTAATCTCGTAATAGATATAAAAATTAGCGCTTGCTGAACTGAAAGCTTCTTCTCGCTTTCTTCTTACCAAACTTCTTCCTTTCAACACCTCTGGGATCTCTTCTGAGCAAACCAGCCGCTTTCAACGCAGGCCTGTAATCCGGGTTGGAAACAATAAGAGCACGGGAAATTCCCAACTTGGATGCTTCTGCTTGTCCCTTTTTACCACCGCCATCGGCATTGATTTTAATATCGTATTTGTTTGTCCCCTCGATGGTCTTCAAAGGAAGTTCTACCTGGTTTTGCAGGTATACCTGTGGGAAGTACACTTTATAATCAAGATCGTTTACGGTAATTTTTCCGTCTCCCTTGGTCAGGAAAACTCGGGCTACCGCTTCTTTTCTACGACCCAGTCCGTTTTTTTGCTTTTCCATTATGATGTAATGTTAATCGTGTTAAAAATTAGAATTTAAGTTCTGCGGGTTGCTGTGCACCATGCGGATGTTCTGCCCCTGCATAAACAAAAAGCTTTTTAAACATCTGACGACCCAGTCTGTTTTTGGGAAGCATCCCCTTTACAGCCCTTTCAACAATTTGCTCCGGACGACGCTTGATCAAATCTTTAGCGATTTCAATCTTTTGACCACCAGGATACCCCGTAACGTGCTGGTATTCTTTGTAATTGATCTTGTTTCCTGTGAAAACAACTTTCTCTGCATTGGTAACGATGATAAAATCACCGCAGTCAACGTGAGGTGTATAGTAGGCTTTGTTTTTGCCACGCAAAACCGATGCGATCTTGCTGCAAATCCTTCCCACTGTTTGATTGGTTCCGTCAACAACGTACCATTTACGTTGCACGGAAGCTGCATTTGCATGCTTTGTGGTAAAATGTAGTTTGCTCATGTTTTTAATTTTTCGGGCTTCGCCCGGATGATTAATCGTGTCCGCCATCCCGGATTCACGCCCCTTCTTTCGAAACGGGAGCGCAAAGTTATCAGTTTCCACCATTGAAAAGAAGAAAAGAGGAGGTTATTTTGAATACCCCCTTTATAATCAATTGATTTTCAATATAAATTTTGATATTTTTTATAGTCATCTACATCCATGGAGACATAAATACACGTAAACAGTTGGCATCCGCAACTGGTTTTGTATTACCCAGATCAGAGGGAGTAAAAATGTGGGTAAAAAAAATCGAATCAGAAATGAAGCCCGATAAACGTTTTTCTCTTCATCTGCTCGTATGCTTTTTGGTTGAAGGAGTATAATTTTCCAGGTCGATGACGTACTTGTTTTTCCATTTCGTGCTCATCGATCAACAACCCCGTGGTAAATAGTTTTTTCCTAAAATTTCTACGATCAAACTCCATCCCCAAAATTTGCTCAAAAACAAGTTGCAAATCGCGCAATGAAAATTTCTTTTCCAAAAGATTAAAAACAATCGGCTCTTCCTGAATTTTACGCTGCAAAGCAGCTAAACATACATCCAAAATTTGCTTGTGGTCAAATGCCAAGGTTTTAATATCCGAAACCGTATGCCAGTGCAACGCATGGTCAACAGTTTTCAACTGATGTTCTTTATAATTAATCAAAGAAAGATATGCTGTAGTTACTACCCTGCCTCCGGGATGCCTGTCAACAGCCCCAAACGTTTTAACTTGATCCAAAAACATATTGGTCAGACCAGTACGCTCTTGCAGCACGCGATAAGATGCCTTCTCGAGGTCCTCGTCCTTTCGCACCACATCACCCAAAAGCGACCACTCTCCTTTGTAATTCGGATGATCGCTTTCAATCAATAAAACTTTCAATACCCCCATGTCGTAGCTAAAAATGACACAGTCGACCGACAGTGCAAACGCATACTCTATGTTGCTTTCTGCTTGTGGCGTTGGCTTTAATACATGATTTGAGTTATCCATTGATCCTTGAATGGCAAGGCGACAAAAATAGGGTCTAATGGGTAACGACCAAAATGATGTTTATCTAGCACTCTTTAATCCTGCTAAAATCAAAATGAAATACCTTCGTTTCAAACAAAAAAGGTGTTTTCTTCTCATCACATACAGGATTCTTCAAAAATGTTTTTAAGCCTGCCGGTCCATGCAGATCTGGAAAAACCTCAGGTTGAAACACTGCGAGAAATCATTCGATTTCACGAACACCGCTATTATGTAATGAATGACCCCATGATCGCAGATGCAGAATTTGATCATCTGTATAAACTACTTCAAACACAAGAAAAAAACAATCCCGATTGGATTTTGCCAGATTCTCCAACACAACGCGTTGGACCGGGATTTACAAAAACGTTCAATACCGTTCAGCATCTCGTACCCATGCTGTCATTGGAAAACTCATACAACGAAGAGGATCTATTGGAATGGGACCGCAAAGCACGTGAGCTGACAGGAGAAAAAATGATCTCCTATTGTGTTGAACCCAAATTTGATGGCGCCAGCATTTCCCTTATTTATGAAAACGACCTATTTACAAGAGGAGCAACGAGAGGCGATGGTGTGGAAGGAGATGACATCACATTAAATTTAAAGCAGATTAAATCCCTACCCTTATCCGCACCGTTTTCTTCGGCCGGCATTCAGCAAATTGAGATTCGGGGTGAAGTGCTGATGAATAAATCCAATTTCAAACGGTATAATGAACATCTCGCAGAACAAAATCTTCCGCCATTGGCCAACCCCCGCAATGCGGCCTCCGGCTCACTGCGAATGAAAGATGCTTCGGTAGTTGGAAAAAGAAATTTAGAAGCATTCATTTACCACATTGCATTTTTTCAATCCAAAGGCGAGAACTCCCCCGTTGCTTCGCATGCAGATGCACTGCAATTGCTATGGGACATGGGATTTAGAAGTCCCGTTCAAGAAAAAAAAGTTTTACAAGGAATTGATGAAGTCATTGCCTACTGCAAGTCCTTTGAATCCCAACGCGATGATCTACCCTACGAAATCGATGGTATGGTGATCAAAGTAAACGACTTTGCCATGCAAGAGAAAATGGGGATGACCACTCACCATCCGCGATGGGCCATTGCGTATAAATTCAAAGCTCGACAAGCAACCAGTAAATTACTCCAGGTTGAATTTCAAGTAGGAAGAACCGGAAGCATAACACCGGTTGCAAAAATAGAACCTGCACATATCGGCGGAGTAACGGTAACTTCTATCTCCCTTCATAACGACGACTTTATCAAAGAAAAAGACATCATGCTGGGAGATACCGTTTTGGTAGAAAGGGCTGGTGATGTTATCCCCTATATCGTAAAATCATTTGCCGAACTACGAAAAGGAAATGAAAAAGAAATTGTTTTTCCAACGCAGTGTCCGGTTTGTCATGCTGATTTAATCAAACCAAAAGAAGAAGCGGTTTGGCGATGCCCAAATGAACAATGCACTGCTCAAGTGGTAGAGCGCATCATTCATTTTACCAGCAAAGACGCTATGGATATACGCGGATTGGGAGAGGCCAATATCAAAAAGTTCCATGAACTGGGCTGGCTGAAAGATATACCCTCCGTTTATACACTCCCATTTGATCAGATACAAACCATGGAAGGGTTTGGAGTCAAATCGGTAACCAATCTTCAAGAAGCTATTGAAAAATCAAAAGCACAGCCCCTTCATCGGTTGATCAACGCATTGGGCATTCGCTATGTAGGTGAAACCACTGCGAAAACTATAGCCCAGTCCATCGATCATTTGCTAGATCTATCACAAAAAAGCATAGAAGACCTTCAGCATATGGAAGATGTAGGGATTAAAGTCGCCGAAAGCATGTATAGCTATTTCCATAACCCCCAACACATTGAAATCCTGAAACAACTAGAAGCAAATGGACTTCAAC
>JAULVY010000072.1:0-1841 GCA_032110825.1 Chitinophagaceae bacterium
AAAGACACTAAGGCCGACAGTATTTTACGCACTAGTTGGGAATACGATGGCAAAGGAAAAATTTATTCGAGGAATGCAGAGTACTGGAGACAAATTCAGGATTACCCTCATTTAGAAAATTGGAAAAATACTACTGCAAAAGTCTTGGTGCAATTTGGTGAATCTGATTTTCAAGCATTTTCTAAAGCAGATCATCAGCAAATTGTGAATACCGTAAATTTCTTCAACCCAGGTAATGCAACATTAATGACGTATCCTTCAACGGATCATTTCTTTGCTAAATCGGGCACGTCGCAAGAAGCCTATAATAAATTCGCCAACGGTCAAATACAACAGCTATTCGATGAATACAACCATGAGGTTGGTTTATCAGCGGTGAAATGGAGCAATGAAATTCTATCCAAAAAGGACGAGGTTAAACTTACTGAAAAAGGATGGAAAAAACTGAATACCTCGCGCTATCCGGGGAAACAAGATGACATCACGTTCATCAATGAAAATGAAGGTTGGTATGTCAACGGTTACGGAAGCATTTACCACACAAAAAATAGCGGTGAAACGTGGGAAAAACAACTAGAAAAGAAAGGAACTTTTTTCCGCTGCATTGCCTTTGTGGATAGTTTAAGAGGTTTTGCAGGAACAGTCGGTACAGACTATTTTCCAAACGTAACGGATACTATTCCGCTTTATGGAACTACAGATGGCGGTAAAACGTGGAATCCTGTTTCGTATTCAGGACCTTATGTGAAAGGATTGTGTGCGATGGATATCGTGAGAGAGCAATACATCAATCACGGAAAAATAGATTACAAAATTCATATTTACGGAGTTGGACGCGTTGGAAGTCCCGCAAATATGATGGTGTCGCACGATGGCGGTTTGACTTGGACATCCAATAGTATGAATAAGGACTGTAAAATGTTGTTTGATATTAAAATGTTTGATAAAAACAACGGGATCGTTTGCGC
Source organism: Chitinophagaceae bacterium (assembly GCA_032110825.1). Taxonomy (GTDB): domain Bacteria; phylum Bacteroidota; class Bacteroidia; order Chitinophagales; family Chitinophagaceae; genus Pollutibacter. Next base: position 969 of record JAULVY010000072.1, read on the forward strand.
TGCATCAGATGAAGACATGGAAAAATCCAATGCCTTGATTTTAAAAACGAGCGATGGCGGAAAGACCTGGAAAAAAGTGTATCAATCCAATCGTCCATTTGAAGGTACTTGGAAAGCTTCTTTCCCAACAAAGGATGTTGGCTATGTTACCATACAATCGTACAATCCCGACCCGAATGTCAAACAGCAACGTATTGCAAAAACAACAGATGGTGGAAAAACATGGAATGAAATCAACTTAGTGGAAGATGCTGGAGCAAGAGAATTTGGCATTGGGTTTATTGACGAAAATCATGGATTCGTTGGCACCATGAACAGCGGCTACGAAACCAAAGATGGCGGATTGAGCTGGACTCCCATCAATTTGGGAATGGCTTGCAATAAAATCAGAATTTACCGAGATGCCAATGGAAAAATCTATGGGTATGCCATCGGTGTGGAAGTGTTGAAGGGAGAATTTTAAACTGAAAAATAATACACAAAACCATAAAATGAAAACTAAATTAACACTTCTGCTTCTTGCTGTAATTTCAATTAAAAATATAGCTGCACAAGACACATTATCAGTTCTTTTTATTGGCAACAGCTATACTTCTGCCAACAACTTACCTCAACTCGTTCAAAATCTTTCAACATCGGCTGGTAAAACGTTGAATATCGATTCAAATATGCCTGGTGGCTTTCCCTTGACCAGTCACCTCAACGATGCCACAACCTTTTCAAAAATCAGTCAAGGAAATTGGGATTATGTCATTTTGCAAGAACAAAGTCAAATTCCAACGATAGATTATTATCGCTATAACGACATGTATCCTGCTATGACAGATTTAAAATCAGTTATTGAACAATATAACCCTTGTGCTAAAATCATCA
>JAULVY010000073.1:0-7421 GCA_032110825.1 Chitinophagaceae bacterium
AAGTTTTTCGAATACAGCAAAGACTCAATAGTCCCCTTATCAAATGGATTGTTTTCAGGCGCTTCGATTCGATTATGCTCATGATAATCCCGACACGATTGCTCAAATATTTCAAGACACAAGGAACTAAATGACATGATGCAAAAATAATGACTTATCCCGGTGCTTTCTATGTTAATTCATCGATGCAGAACGCTTCCTCAACAGAAAGGTAAACGTTGATGCCAAAATCAGGGAAACACCAACAGCAGATGAAATACCTACCAGTTTAGACGCAGCAGATTGATTGGAATAAATCCCAAAAAGGGCCCAGGCCAAAACAAAACCATAGGCTGGTTCTTGTCGCTTTACAACCATATACAAACCCAAAACAATAGCCACACCTATAAGTACTGCACTCCACAATGGGGCTGATAAAGGAGCCCCCTGCCAACCGATACCTACAAACAATGCTGTAGCATTGGCAATAGTTGCTACAGCTATCCAGCTCAAATAAACAAGAAAGGGATGATGGATCCAGAATCGATAAAATCCATTCATCTGTTTTTTAAGTGGATGCAATCGAATAGACAAGTTGATCAACAAAACCAAAAATGCAATCATCACCACCAAGGAAGTCCCCAACAACAGATAATGCCAAACAACGATCCATCCAGCATTCAATACACACGTGAGTTGGAAATAAGGGCTGATTGTGTCAATGGATTTGCCGGCAGCCTCATTAAATTTTCCAAATCCTCTAAATAAACTGCACACCACAAAACCAATCAATAAAAAATAGATCAATCCCCAAATCCCAAATGTAAATCCTGCAGGTACAAAAGAATTGGGATAAAACCCGGAAACCTGCCCTGTATTGTACCCATTGATCGGCAATATATTTGCCAATGCATTGACGCTTAAAACCAATACAAATCCGATTAGATTTAAAACAGCATTCAATGAAGGATTTAAGCTTTTCATGATGGAAGTGTTTTATACGTATTCAATTAGCTATTTAAAGATAAACCACTTGAATTTAAGTAGCTCTACCGTTTAATCCCTCTATTCCATTACGTATATACACGTAATCTCTAAAAAACAACAAAAACATCCTTTTTTGGCCAATGTATCTAGGGTATTTTAAATGACCATTCTAAATGAACTCCGTGTTTACAAACGATTCTGTCAATTTGGATATACTTAAAAAGAGGGCTTTTAACCTTCGTTGGGCTGCTGTGCCCGAAGGAACCATACCCCTCACCGCAGCTGATCCTGATTTTCCATGCGCAGAACCGATCCGCAAAGCGTTGGTAAATTATGCTCGAGACGGTTACTTTTCATACGGACCGGCAGAGGGATTGGCAGAATTCAGAAATAGCCTTTCTACCCACTTTACCAATAAATACCAAGTTCATTACCGCCCCGAACTCATCTTGCCAATCGATAGTGCGGCCAGTGGCATTCACCTGATTTGCAAGACATTTCTTAAGCCATTGGACGAAGCTATTATTTTCGATCCAGTTGACTTCCTCTTTCGATTGAATGTGGAATCCGTGCATGCCTCCCCCATTACGTTCCCTATTCCTCAAACCAATATGGAAATGGACTTTTCGTCGATGGAACTTTTCATCAACAAAAGAACCAAAATGATTTGCTTGTGCAACCCCCTTAATCCTACAGGTAAGGTGTTCACAAAAAAGGAATTAACGCAAATTGGAAATATTGCCGTAAAACACAATCTAATCATACTCTCAGATGAAATTTGGAGTGATATCATTTTTGCACCACACGGATTTACATCCATTGCCTCACTGGATGAAGAAATTAAAAAAAGAACGATAACCGTAACGGGCTTTAGTAAATCATATGGACTTGCATCTCTCCGCGTAGGAGCTGTTCTTTGTCCCGATAACGAAACATACCAGAAGCTTTTCAAATCATCACTCAGTCAATTTACGGTTGGAGGATGCAATGTAGCCGGACAACTAGCAGCAACAGCTGCTTTAAACGAATGCCAGGACTGGCTTAAACAATTTCTAGCTCATCTCTCTAACATGAGATCTATTTGCGTTGATACGCTCAATCAAATCAATGGATTTTCATGTCTTCCCCCTGAAGGCTGCTTCGTAGCATTTGTAAACATCACCAAAACAGGAATGTCTAGTCAGGCTATCAGCGATTTGCTTATGGAAAAAGCGAAGGTTGCTGTGGTACCCGGACTAAAACAATGGTTTGGATATGGAGCAGAGGGATATATCCGCATCAGCTATGCAACATCAGCACATATTTTAACCGAGGCCCTAGAACGCATCAAAAAAACAATGAACTAACATGAAAACAGTAATCATCGGTGGAGGTATCGCGGGATTAACCATGGGTATTTTCTTAAATAGAAAAGGGATAGATGTAGTTATCAATGAAAGAGATACATCGATTCCCATCAGAGGAAATGCATTCTTGATGCATTCAGAAGGTGTTTCCATTTTGAAAGAATTAGCAGAAGGGAAATGCCCCAACTCCTGCCTACCCGGCAAATTCATCAATCAATTTAGTTTGAGAAAGCCTACCGATGAAGAAATTAAGTTTCAAAAACTCGACCCCTGGCAATGCATCAAGAGAAAAGACATTGTAGAGTTTTTATATTCACAGTTGCCATCGGATAAAATAAAACACAATCGGATTTTTTCTCACTTCATCTTTGAGGGTGAAAAAGCCATAGCAGCAGTCTTTAAAAATGGTGAGGTTGAATATGGAGATATCTTTATCGGTGCAGACGGCGGAAATTCAATGGTACGTGAAGCCATTTTAGGTAGAACCCAATTTACCCCAACCGATGTAAAAGAAGTGGTTGGACTCTTAGAAAGCAAAGAGCTTTGTGACAGATTAGCAAGCCAGTTCACAAAATTTCAGCACCACGAACAAAGTATTTCGTTTGGCGTAATTCCTTCCTCTGAAACGGAAGTGGTTTGGTATATCCAGTACGATCCTCGCATTTTGGATATCCATGAAACCAGTGCAAGAGCCATGGGTATGTTCTGCTCCGAATTGCTCAAAGACTTTCCTGAATTGGTTCAGGAAATCATGGAGAAAGAAAATTTTGAAAATACATACATCTGGCATACAAAGGATTTTGATTTACTGCCCACCTTTCATCAAAAAAATGTTGCCCTCATTGGAGATGCTGCACACCTTGCGCTTCCATTCACCAGCGCAGGAACAACCAATGCATTGGTAGATGCGCATACCCTATACAACCTGCTTGTTTTATGCGACGATGATTACGAATTGGCATTTGAAAAATACTATCAATTGCGCGCAGAACACATTGCTAAGCAAATTCAATTGGGAAGAGATATTAAAAAAGATTTCCTCAACCCTGAATTGAGAAACGAAGATGAAATGGCAGTTCCGCTAATTGCCAAACAAGAAAGAGCAATTCGAAAAACATCGCCACAAAAGGAAATCAGCATTCTTTATTTTACAGACCCCATTTGCTCAACGTGTTGGATTATTCAACCTCAATTGAGAAAATTACAAATGGAGTATGAAGAACACGTAAGCATAGAATATAAAATGGGAGGCTTACTCCCCTCATGGGAAAACTTTAATCGATATGGGATTACAAAGCCATCAGACGTGGCAGCTCATTGGCAGGAAGTATGTTCGTATTATGAAATGCCGGTAAATAAAAACATTTGGCTTGAAGATCCTTTGCCATCCTCCTATCCCCCATCCATCGCATTCAAAGCTGCTCAACTTCAAGATACCGGAAAAGCCGTATTGTTCTTGAGAAGAATCAGAGAAATGGTTTTTTTAGAAAAGAAAAATATCATCAAGAATGAATTTTTACATGCAGCTGCATTTGAAGTAGGATTGGATGCGGCAAGATTACTTAGGGACTTAGAGGGAAAGGCGCAGGAACTTTTTCGCCAAGATTTAATAAAAGCAGATGAATTGCATGTAAAAGTGTTGCCTACCTTGTTCTTCTCCAATAAGGATGGAGTTGAATTGGCTTTGAATGGATACCAGCCCTATCAAAATTTTGTAGAAATACTCCAAAATCTAAAACCCGGAATCAAAAAGTCGGAGTACAACAAATCGCCAGAGTATCTTTTCAATAGATTCCAAACCCTTACCACTCGGGAATATGCCATGCTCAGAGATGAAAATGAATTTGAAGCCTTATACAGCTTAAATGAAATGCTAGTCAAGAATCAAATCAAACAATACGAGAGTCCCTCTGGTAATATGTGGATCAACAATTTTTCAAAACCCGAATCTATAAACCTTATTACAACACAGTAAGCTCAATTTTTAATATCTATTATGGCATTGGGCCAAGGAATTTGCACTCCCGTTGATTGAGAAGTAGGCATTTGTGCATTTCGTCTCTTCAATTCGTTCGTCATCAAATTAGCCATGTATTTCAATTGTGCAGGAAATACACGAGACAAATCCCTGCTCTCGGAAATATCTTCTACTATATCATATAATTCCAAGGAATTGTCTTTATGAAAATAAATAAGTTTCCACCTCCCTTGCCTAATCGCAGATGCCCATGAAACTCCATGCTGGTTTACGTTTGTCCAATTATTGGGATAATGCCACAATAAAATCTTCTTTTCATCCTTGAGCGAGGTATTGTATAGAAACCGATTAATACTAACTCCATCTATCTTTTGTTCCGTGTATATTTTTTTTACCCCTGCCCATTCCAAAATAGTTGCAAAAAGATCCTCTACTACGATGGGTTGATGTGAAACAGTTTGTCCTTTTATACCAGGACCAGCAACCAAAAACGGAACGCGTATACCCCCTTCATATAAGGAACCTTTGCCCATTTTCAGCGGAAGATTTTGTGTATGTGACAAACCAGATCGTTGTGGCGATAAACTCAAACCACCATTATCAGACATAAATATGATGTACGTGTTTTGATCAGCCCCAATCTCTTTCAAGTAATCCATCAACTGACCTAAACTTTTGTCCATCCCTTCTATAAGGCCTGCATACCTGGCCTCAATGTCGGTTAACCCTTTATCAATGTATTTCTGATAGAAACGTTTATCCTTGCTAAAAGGCAAATGAACAGCATAATGTGACATATACAAAAAGAAAGGCTTACCCGAATTCTTATTTTTATTCAATGCTGCAATAGCTTCTTGAGTCAATGCATCTGTTAAAAAATCTCCTTGCTCGATATGATGATCCAAGTGGCGAACGGCCCATAGCGTATCCGAAACATTTCCTTTATACCGATCTTCAGCCAAAAAGCTTCCCGGATGTCCTGCTGCTGTGCCTGCAATATTTACATCAAAGCCCAATTGCAGCGGATCCGCTCCGGGTGTTCCATAAGGAGCAAAATGCGCCTTCCCACACTGAATGGTATGATACCCTTCTTTCTGCAACAATGAAGGAAGTGTAGTTGCATAAACAGATTGCGAAAGATTGGGTATTGGACTAAGTCCATTGTAATTCCAGATAGGCGGTATAAGCTTATCATCCGGATGATCGGTAGGTGTATCTTTTTTAACGTTAGTCCAATTGGTCACACCATGGCGTACTACATTCATTCCCGTTAATAAGCTAATGCGTGTTGGAGTGCAAACGGAATTAGCATATGCATTTGTAAATTTCACACCTTGCTTAGCTAACCGCTCCATATGCGGAGTTTCATAAATCGAGTTGAACCTAGTTTTAGTGTCCCAAAAGGGTACAGAACAGTCTTGCCAACCCATATCATCAACAAGAAATAAAATTACATTGGGCTTGGATTGAGCTTGAATTTGCAAACAGAAAAAAAATAAGCAAGCAACAACCCCAAGGCAGCAATTCTTAATCATTGATTCACAAAATTTTTATTCAAGCCCCAATAATATTTATTCTCCTTGAAATGCACAAGTAAATCCTTTGCTACACTTGCATTTTTTCTTCTGATAGTAACCACTTCACTCGGCTCTGTTGTAAAACGCAGAATCATAGTTTCTCCATTTCGTTCTATTCGAGGAATAACAATCCCTCTCTTATTGGATACGAGATCAAAGGCATCTTTTGTCTTGAGTTCTAAAACACAAGGATTTCCCTTTAAACTTTTGAGCTTAACCAACTGAAGTCGGTTTTCATATAAAACCGCATCAACCAAAAAAGCCCCTTCAGCACCCAATTGCGAGAAACTTAATTCTTTCCACTCCACTGGAATTGCTGGAAAAATTTTAATCTTTTTTTCATCACTCTGAATCAACATTTCAAGCAAACTGGTTGCAAATGCCATCGGTGTTTCAAAACACGGACCTGATTCCGCATACAAACCTCCGGGCTTTGCATGCCGCTTGAGATAATCCCGTAACTGCCCTATGGCTAAATCCCCTTCACCCAGCAACGAATACATAGCAGAAGCTCCAGTGTATGAGTACCCCGCAAGTGCTTCTGGCATGGAATGCCAATGTTCAATCGACTTTCGAATAACCTGTTCATGAGAACGGTCGTCTGGATTAAGCAAGCGATAGGGATAGATAGCCATCAAATGCGAATAATGACGATGAGATCCAGTAAGTTCAACATCCCTGCCCAACAAAAACCCTTTTTCATTGGCATGAAGCGGGACTAAATGCTGCAATACTTCACTCCATTTCTCTCTATCTGTATCCTTCAGTTTAAAGCGATCGTTTAATGTTGTAAGTGTTTGCAAGCCCCAAATCAATCCAGCTAAAGTGTAATGAGCATCTTCTGCATCGGCAAATTCAGGAGAATGTGATTTCACCAAATGATAAACACCTTTCTGGTCTTTGTATAGCAAATGAATAAGATAATTAACAGCACGTTTCAATAAGGGATAAATCTTCGTTTTCAACTCTGTTTCATCTCCACTGTACTGATAATACTTGTAATAATACAACATCACCCAAACCAAATTCCCCGGTTCAAATTGACCTTTTCGTAAATCATCTTGATTTAAAGGTGCATGCAAATCAAAGCCCGACATCCTTCCAATGGCAGCAGCATCCGAACGCCAAGGCTCGGGTACATTGTTGATTAGATTTTCTATATTGTCATTTAACTTTTTGAATAAAGGGTTGGTCAATTCCAAATGATTGGAAGCAAACAAGGGTGAATACGTTAATTGAGTGTTTAAGTTCCACCAAATAGCTGGCCAGGGTGTATTGCTGGTGAACCATGGTCCCATCAAATCGATCATGGGCTTTCCTTCTCTTGTGGCAGAAGCCAATTTGTACAATTGAATCCAATAATAAACTTCCACCCGCTTATCGGGAATTGAAATGAAACTTTTTTGAAAAAACCGATTCCACCAAATTCTGTGTGTTGAAAGTACACTTTGCAGTGACTTAGATTGAAAGGATCGAATGGCTTGAGCGGCTTCAGCGATGGACTTGTTCTTTTCCCAACTATACCCTACCGAAACATCAATAATGTGCGCAGCA
>JAULVY010000074.1:0-3176 GCA_032110825.1 Chitinophagaceae bacterium
ATCTGTTTTTAAAAAATAATTATGACTAAAATCCGCTGGGGCATCCTTGCTTGTGGTAAAATCGCTAAAAAATTTGCGGCTGATTTGAAATTGGTGGATGATGGTGAGTTGATTGCTGTTGCTTCAAGAGATATTGAACGAGCAAAACAATTCGCATCGGAGTTTCCAGCCAAACATGTGTTTGGTTCTTATGAAGAGCTGGTGAATTGTGAAGAAGTGGATGCTATTTATGTCGCGAGTCCGCATAGCCATCATCATGAACATGCCATCTTGTGTTTGAATCACGGCAAGGCGGTGTTGTGTGAAAAGGCATTTGCCATCAATCAGCATCAGGCGAAAGAGATGATTGATTTGGCCAGGACGAAAAAGGTTTTTTTGATGGAGGCACTTTGGACGCGATTTCTCCCACATTATTTGAAAGTCCGTGACATGATTGCCGAGGGAAAATTGGGAGAACTGAAGGGGGTATTGGCCAATTTCGGATTCAAGCCACCAGAGCCTGTTTCACCCAGGTTGTTTGAGCCGGCATTGGGTGGTGGGAGTCTTCTGGATATAGGTATCTATCCTGTATTCCTCGCACAATCCATTTTGGGAGTGCCTGACAGCATCGCCGCCAAAATGGATCCAGCACATACTGGTGTGGATGAACAATGTTCAATCGTATTTCATTATAAGAATGGCATGACTGCCAATCTTTTTTCGACACTCGCCTCCAATTTGGAGACCGATGCAGATATTTTTGGAACCAAGGGGCGCATCCGATTGACCAATCGTTTCTACGAACCCTCAGCAACCATTCAATATTATCCAGATATCATCACCTCACGCACTATCATCCCCATTGAAAAAGAACCCGGCTGGGGATATCAGCATGAAATCAGGCATGTGAATGAATGTCTTCAAAAAGGATTAACTGAAAGTCCGGTTTGGAGTTTAGATGAGACTTTGAGTCTCATGCAAACGCTCGATGCGATCAGGGAAGCGATGGGGTTGATTTATAAGGTTGATGAGTAGTTTTCATTGTTGTCGTTGTTGTCATTGTTGTCTTTTTCTCGTGAATTTTCCGAAAATTATTTTCTATTCAAGCTAATTGTTCATTTCTACATTGATATTAATGTTTCAATTCGTTAAATGAAACGTTCTTATCAAGATCTAGAAGTTTATAAAATCGCTTTTGAATTATTTATAGAGGTTCACAAATTCAGTCAAGCACTTCCCAAATTTGAGTTGTATGAGTTAGGCGGACAGATTAGGCGATCTTCGGATTCTGTTGTAACGAATATTGTAGAGGGTTATGGCAGGAAAAATTATAAGTTGGAGTTTATAAGATTTCTATATTTTTCACACGCATCAAATTTAGAAACGATTTGCCATTTGAATAAGCTCCTGAAATTATATCCAGAGCACGGTCAGAATCTTATTCAATTGGAGAAGAAATATAATCTTTTAGGGATCAGGATATATAACCTTATCGCTTACGTTTCAAAGTCATGGAAGCCAAAAGAGCACTAAAAAGGACAACTATGACAACAACGACAACCATGACAACCATTGAAGATTATTTTAATAAATCACCTCGTTAAAATGTTGAAAACTCGTGCATAAACCCACACCCTCAAACATTATATTTGTTGCTTGACTAAAAAATGAGACAGTGAGACTAAAGAGTTTAGAAATCAAGGGGTTCAAGAGCTTTGCGGACAAGACAGTTGTCAATTTTGACGAGGGAATTACGGGTATTATCGGTCCCAATGGATGCGGTAAGAGCAATATTGTCGATTCCATCCGTTGGGTGATCGGTGAGCATAAAATCAGCAACTTGAGGAGTGAGAATCTGGAGAGCCTGGTGTTCAATGGTTCAAAAACCAGGGGGCCCAGTGGACTCGCAGAAGTGAGCCTAACTTTTGAGAACACCAAGAACCTGCTTCCAACTGAATTCAATACCGTTACGGTTACCCGAAAGTTCTACAAAAGCGGAGAAAGTGAATACCGTTTGAATGATGTGCAATGTCGTCTCAAAGACATCCACAATTTATTCCTCGACACAGGAGTGAGTACCGACAGCTATGCCATCATCGAATTGGGAATGGTAGATGATATCATCAAGGACAAAGACAACAGCAGAAGAAAAATGCTGGAGCAGGCTGCGGGTATCAGCATCTACAAAACAAGGAAGAAAGAAGCAAAGCTGAAGCTGGATGCAACTGAACAGGACCTTGCGCGTATTGAGGACCTGCTTTTTGAAATCAACAACCAGCTCAAGGCACTCGAGAGCCAGGCAAAGAAGGCTGAGAAATATCTTGAAATCAAGAAAGAGTATAAAATCAAATCTATTGAGCTTGCCAAAGCTGCATTGGAAGGATTTAATATTCAATACAAGGAGCTGACTGAACAACAGCAGCAGGAAACTGATAAGCGATTTGAATTAGATGCGAAAATCAGTACCGAAGAAGCGGATCTTGAAAAACAAAAACTGGAATTTATTGAACAGGAAAAGGCATTGCAGCAGATGCAAGCAACGTTCAATGAATTGGTCAATACCATCCGAAGCAAAGAAAATGATAAGAACCTTGCGCAGCAGCGCCTGCAATATTTGAAGGAGAAGGAGACTACTTTGAATGAATTTCTTTCCAAAGCAGGCGGGCAATCATCAGGGTTGGAAGAGAGCATTCGTTTTTCTGAAACGCAGATAGCGGAGGAAGAAGTGAAATTAGCGAGCATCCAAGATGAGTTGAATAAACTTCAACTTCAAGTAGAAGACAGCCGTCGTGCATTTGATGAGAAAAGAGCCATGGTGGATGAGCTGAGAATGAAAAATCAGCAATTGCAGCGCAGTCAGTTTGAGGCAGAAAAAAATGTAGCCATCAAGGATACTTCCATGATGAACATCGAAAAGTCCATTCACCTGATCAAAGATGAGCAATCACATCGCAGTGCGCAGCTTGCAGATCTGACGCAACAGAAATCACAGAATGCTGATGATCTTGATGGAGCAAAAAATCGTTTGGGGTCATTGCAGACAGAACACGAAGAAGTAAAGCAGCAGATTTTAGATACACAATCCAATCTCGAACAATTGCGCACGCATCTTGCAGATGAAAGCCGCAAGCTGGATTCCAAAAAGAATGAGCATGCTTTGTTGAAAAGTCTGATTGATACCATGGAGGGCTATCCAG
>JAULVY010000075.1:0-3221 GCA_032110825.1 Chitinophagaceae bacterium
TCTCGATTGGGAAGGTCGTTGAGATAAGTTTGGATGGCATCGAGAACCAGCTGTGTTGACCATCCCTCTTTTTTCATGGTGCTGAATAGCGATTTGAGGTTGGTGGTTTCAAAGTATACATCGCTGCGGTAGCGTTTGAGAGGATGATTTTTAGGGAATGTATCAATGAGTTCACGGAGCAAGGCAATGATTTCAAGTTCGGAGATGGGATCCAAACTGGTTTTTTCAAAGTGAGCAAGATTGTCTTGGATCACCATGTTGCAGAACGAGTGGTAGGTATGGATATTGACTTTGTAGGCATCTGGACCAATCATGCGAAGAAGACGCTTGCGCATGGCCACGGCACCGGAATCGGTATAGGTCATGCACAGAATATTTTCTGGTTGGGTATCGGTTTCGGTCAGGATTTTTCCAATACGAATGGCCAGGATTTGGGTTTTGCCAGTACCCGGACCGGCAATAACCATAACGGGACCTTCGATATGATCTACGGCCTCTCGTTGAGCGGGGTTGAGGGCGTTGTATTCGTTTAAAAATGTTGGCAGCATGTAAGAAAAAATAGAAAGAGGTGAGAAGGGACAATTTACAACAAAGTTAGAAGAGCCTTGTTATCATGGGGAGAATATCTTAATACAGAAGATTATGGTTTATGAATTGAGGCAGACGCAGTTTTTACCCATTGGATTGGACGAGGCATGGGATTTTTTTTCGCATCCCAAGAATTTAGCGGTGATGACACCGGATTATTTGAATTTGAAATTCACCAATGAGTTGTTTGGCGATGAGATGTATGCTGGTCAGGTTATTACGTATAAGGTAAGGCCCATGTTGGGGATACCGATGTTTTGGATGACGGAGATTACGCATGTAGAACCCAAGAAGTTTTTTGTGGATGAGCAAAGGGTTGGTCCCTATGCAATTTGGCATCACCAGCATCATTTCAAAGAAGTGGATGGGGGAGTAGAGATGACCGACTTAATTCATTACCAAGTACCCTTGGGTATTTTGGGGGATATAGCCGTTGCGTTGTTTATCAAGAAACAGTTGGAGGGCATCTTTGATTTCAGGAAGAAAAAGGTGGTGGAATTATTTGGATCTTGAACGGATGAGTAAAATCAATTTTCTCATCAACCCGGCATGCGGGAGATGTATTTTTCTATTTGTTTGATTTGGTCTACGACTTGTTCCGTTGTTGGTTTCTGTGCTTTGGCTTTTTTGAAGAAGTCTTTAGCGGCGCGGAATTCGCGTTTTTGCATCATGATTTGGCACATTTGGAGGTAGGCTAAAGCGGCTGATTCTTTATCAGGTATGCCTGCACGGATGGCAGAGCGGATGAGGCTTTCGCCTTCTTTCATGTTTCCTTTTTGCATGGCCATCATACCCAGTTGAAGTTTGTTTGCGCCTTCGGCTTCTTTCATGGGAAGGCCTAGGTCGAGACTTTTCTTCATGTGTTTCTCTGCAGAGTCGAAGTCTTGTTTGGTCATGGCGATGTTGCCCTTGAGTGTATAATATACGGAGCGGATGGGTTTGTAAAGGAGACCGGGGTAGCGAATACCATTTAGAATTTTTTCAGCTCCGTCGAAATCACCTTCTTCTAAAAACTCTTGTATGAGTCGCAATGGGCCAATAAAAAAATGCGTGAAGATGCAGAGAACAGCGATGATATAAAGAGCTAAAGATTCCCAAAATCCGAATGAAAGGTTTACCGCGATTGCGCCTATTAGAGCAATGATGCCAATTTGGAGGCGGTATTTGATAAAAAAGTTATACAATTTCATAAGCGGCAAAGATAATCAATGGTTTTTAAGGCTTGTGCATAAATTGTGATTTGATCAATTGGTTGATTTTCAGGGAAAAATATGCGTTAACGAAAAAAATCTGTTTTTATTGTGCATAAATTGAATTTTGAATTGTTTTATAAATCTACCTTTAAATTATCCGTGCTTTAAATCCTAATACGTATCCATCCTTGTAAAAGCCTTCGTTGCTGCCCAGCAACATTCTAATCCCAATCCTCTTAAAGATCCTTAGGCTTTTACTGCTCACGGATTAAATCTTCATGGCTGTAGGCCTTTGTGTATTTAAATACATCACCATTCTAATTTGTATTTATGAAGGCACTACACGGATTTAGACTTAACTGTTTCCTTTTAATTTTAAGTGTTCTTACATCAAGCTTTTTTCAAACTTATGCTCAACCAAATCAATCGGGGACATTATCTTTCACTACCGACCAGGTGACCTTGGTTGATGCATATACTGAAAACGGTGGAGGATCGTACACCGAAAAATCAATTGCTGATCTTAAGCTTTGCGCTACAGCAACAAGTTCACTTTGTAATGGGAGTCCCCAACAAGTGATGATAGGCTCAAACAAGTATACAGTTTTTACTTATTACATTGGCCGTAAACCAGATCAAGATTTTGGAAATGGGTTTAATCAATTCATTGTGCCCCTTTGTGGGGGCTTAGGCATAAACCCTAATTTAATTTATAAAAAAAGATATGTTACCCATCAAGGCTTAAAAGATCTAACAGCTACTCCAGCTTGGAAAGAAGATGGAGGAGTAAAGATTAGACAATCTAATGGAACTTCTGATTGTGCTCCTCCTGGTGATTGGATAATTGATTTTTCACCAATAAGTAATGATCAGGAAGGAGTTTCCATAGCGCAAGTTATCTTACATGGTTGGGGTTGGGGTGCATCTGGTCCCGTTTATGGTAAAGTAAATGCTGATTGTTATAGAGCAATTGGAGATCTTGGGAATTCCTTCGGGATTGGATGCGGGCCTGAAGGGTTTTGTATTTCTCCGCCTCCTGTTACAATTACATCCCCATCTCCTGTTTGTCAAGGGCAATCTGTGACACTTTCAGCACAACTAGCCTCAGGTTCGTATAGTGGTACATTATCATATAATTGGTATGTCAGCACAAATACGTCTACTCCTATATCAACAACATCAATACCCTCGTTTACTGTAAATGCTCCTACCAACGGAAGTCAATATTTTGTTGATGTTGTAATCACTTATACAGAAACTATTAATGGCGTTTCAACTATTCAATCTTGTAACAGCACTTCTGATTTGGTAACTATTGTAGTAAATCAACCACCAACTCCTACGATTACGAGCAGTGCTACTGAGTTGACATGTGCTACACCGACGATTGTGTTGACAGCTGGAGGAAGTGGTACGTATAGTTGGTCAGGTAGTTTAGGT
>JAULVY010000076.1:0-25359 GCA_032110825.1 Chitinophagaceae bacterium
AAATCAATATAGAAGGCCTTATATCCATCCTTTGGGAGCTCAACACGAATGCTATTTTCAACACTGCCTTTACCCAATGAAGTAGAAGTCCACTTATCAGGCCTGAAATCTTTATCGGTGGAAGTAGCACTCCAAAGAATCACTTCCTGTAATTCATAGTTCGGTGCAGTGATGTTGAGCAGCACATTCCCATTTTCTACTTTCGAACTGTTTTTTAATACGGGATATGTTTTGTTATTCAAGAGTTGACCGTAAAAAGAACTTAGTGTTTGCAAGGCCTGCATGCCTCCACCTAAATCATGCCCAGCGTTAGGAACATAGTGTAGCATGGTGGGACCCGGTATTTCATTGATATACCATTTCACGGCATCAACGGTCCAGTATTCATCGTTGGTACCGATAAAAATCATTTTAGGTACGTTGAGTTTTTGTCGGTATGAATAGGGATCAATCATGGTGGTAACGGCTTTTCCTTTTTTTGAGGAGGTGGATTGTGGAATTTCCAGTTTTACATAATCTTCAATCTGTTCACTGTACGCGCCATACGATTCAAATTGATATTGCAGAGATACAGACATGTTTAGCATGTCAATAACCATTGGACCAATGGCTTTAACTCGTGGGTCTTCTGATGCAGCAGACAGCCAAGTGGTCCAACCACGTTTTGAGGCACCCGCGATCATGAATTGATCAGGGTATAGTTTATTTCTTTGTTTACTAAAATCCTGAATGGCATCCATGGACCGAGTAACGGATTTGACCATGGGGAAAAGAAGAGGCCAATCTGTTTGCCCATCTTCTTTGTATTGCTGCAAGGTATATGAGATCAACGCATCTTCTTTTAATCCTCCCATCAACGGCTGATTGGGCGTTTGTTTTAAAATGGCAACAATTGATTTATTTGATTCTGCCATTTGTGCTGCTACTGGCCAAAGTCGATCGGCCTTCGACCAATTCGGTTGTTCGTCTGTATTGGAACCTCCAGAAACGATAACAAGAGCACCTGGATGGGCTTGATTAGAGGGAATGAAAACAGTAAGCTGATGTCTCCAGGTGATGCCTTTCCACTTCTGTGACGTAAGCAACAGCTGATAGGTTGAGGTATTTCCAATTTTTGAGGAATCTTTTACTTCATACGTAAAGGTTTTGTCGCCATTGTTTAAATAGCGATAAAAAGCATCTTCCGGTTTGATGTTTTTTTGAGCTTGAGAATAGCTTATGATCAATAGTAAGAACGGTAAAATAGAGGGACGTATGCTCATGCTCAATAGGTTTATATGGTTAAATTTTTATGTGAGTTAAAATACAAAAAATTTCTACTGCCTGCGCTATATTTGAACTCTTATTCAAAGAAGATATATAGTTTATCTATTATTTTAGTCAACCTAAAAATACATTATGCATCACGTAGCTGATCCTTCACGCTATTCAAAAATACCTTACAGACGCTGCGGAAACAGTGGACTCGTACTTCCTGCCATATCAGTGGGTCTGTGGCAGAATTTTGGTCATGTGGATTTGAGGTCTACCTACGAGCAAATTCTATTTACAGCATTTGATTTAGGGATCACCCATTTTGATTTGGCAAACAACTATGGACCTCCTCCGGGCAGTGCTGAATTGAATTTTGGTGATATCCTCCAAAAAGGATTTGGCGCCTATCGAGATGAAATGATCATTTCCACTAAAGCTGGATTCACAATGTGGGATGGTCCCTATGGCGATTGGGGAAGTAAAAAATACTTGGTAGCTAGCTTGGATCAGAGCCTTAAGCGGATGCAGCTAGATTACGTGGATATTTTCTATCACCATCGTCCGGATCCCAACACACCTTTGGAAGAAACCATGGCTACCTTGGATTTGATGGTGCGTCAGGGTAAAACCTTGTATGTAGGGATTTCCAATTATCCAGCCGCATTAGCTGAAAAAGCTATTCATATGCTAAAAGGGATGGGAACGCCTTGCTTGATTCATCAACCCAAGTACTCCATGTTTGAGCGTACGCCCGAACAGGGGTTGTTGGATGTACTGGGAAAAGAGAAGGTAGGCTGCATTGCGTTTTCTCCTTTGGCTCAGGGACTATTGACGGATAAATATCTCCAAGGTATTCCTGAACATTCACGAGCATCTAGGCATCCATCACTCAAGCCCGAACAGATTACACCTCAGAGGTTATCCGTTATAAAACAACTGAATGAGTTGGCTCAACGCAGGGGACAAAAATTAGCAGAGATGGCTGTGGCCTGGCTTTTAAAAGATGACCGTGTTACCTCGGTGTTAATTGGAGCCAGTAAAGTGTCTCATGTTATGGATGCCTACAATGCGCTAAATAATACTTCATTTACGGGACCTGAATTAGAAGAGATCGATCGTATGTTGAAAGGATTATAGGTTGTAATCAGATGTTGTTGCGTTTCAATTCTGAAACGGCATAATCTACGGCTCTTGCAGTTAAAGCCATGTAGGTAAGTGAGGGGTTGATGCAGTTGCTGGAAGCCATGCAGGATCCGTCGGTGATGAAAACATTTTTTACTGCATGCATCTGATTCCATTTATTCAATACCGAAGTTTTTTCGTCGAGTCCCATGCGGGCTGTCCCCATTTCGTGGTTAGCATTTCCGGGGAACGACATATTTTTCGTTTGTTTAATATTCTTCAATCCAATTCCATCAAATAATTCATACATGGTTTGTGCTGCATCTTCAAAAATAGCTTTTTCATTCTCTTTGAATGAGCAGTCAATGGTTAATCCTGGTCTTCCAAAACTATCTTTGATATCGGAGTTCAGTGTTACGCGATTTTCTGCGTAGGGCAGCGTTTCGCCGTAGTATCCAATATTGATTCTCCATTTGCCTGGAACAGATGCATTCTCTTTTAGTGTTGCTCCGAGTTCATCCGTTGGAATTCCTCGCTCTCGAGATGCACCTCCTTGAAAATAATATCCACGGATGAAATTTTTTTCTTGCGAGTTGATATTTTTGAATCGTGGAATATAAATTCCAGTCGGTCTCTGGCCGTAATAGTATTTATCTTCTAATCCTTCGATGTCTGCATTTACATATGCACCCTTGTGATGATCCATCAGATGCCTACCCACGATATCGTGATCGTTGCCCATTCCATTTGGGAATCGATTGCTTTGGGAGTTTAGTAGAATGTAGGCTGTTCCAATGGTAGAAGCATTTAAAAAAATGATTTTGGCCTTGTAAACATAGGTCTTAAGTGTATCGCGATCCACTACTTCAACACCTGTTGCTTTTTGCGTTTTTTCGTCGTACAGAATTTTATTTACAACAGCACCTGTTCGAATGGTCAGTTTTCCTGTTTTTGCAGCAGCAGGAAGTGTAGAGGATTGTGTACTGAAATATGCACCAAATGGACAGCCGCGGTGACAAAGGTTGCGGGCTTGACAGGCTGATCTACCATCCAACGGTTCGGTAATATTGGCTGATCGTGTTGGAATCAGTTTAATTCCATTGAACTGCTTTTCTAATTTTTCTTTTACTGCTTGTTCACCACAATTCAAACCGAACGAGGGTTGAAACATCCCATCGGGAAGAACATCAATCCCCTCTCGTGTGCCATTAACACCAATACATTTTTCTACGTAGTCGTACCAAGGAGCAATATCCTTGTATCGAATCGGCCAATCTATTCCATGTCCGTCTTTGGCATTCGCTGAAAAATCTAAATCTCCCCAGCGTACAGAGATTCTACCCCACAAAAGTGAACGACCGCCAAAAACATCTGCTCTAACCCAATCATAACGTTGCTTTTCGTTGTAGGGATGTTCAATATCTTTTACATAGAAATGTTTGTTATCCTCCCCAATGGAGTAGTGCCTGGATTGAACAGGGTATATTTTTTTCTCTTCTACTGTGAGGCGATTTCTATGCTCTAATTCCCAAGGAGATAATTGCGCAGTTGTATAATCTTTGACATGCTCTACCATGCTGCCTCTTTCCAAAATGATTGTTTCCAATCCTTTTTCGCAAAGTTCTTTTGCAGCCCATCCGCCAGTGATTCCGGAGCCAATTACAATCGCATCAAACTCAAGTTTCTCTGCCATACCATTCTTAAAAGTAGGAAAACAAATTTAATGATTCATGTTGGTTTTACTTTAATTTTATCGTCTTCAATCAGTTGATTTATGAGTACAACTTCAAACATTCGGGTATTGGTAGTAGGCTGTGGAAACATGGGAGCATCTCACGCAAAGGCATATACTTTATTAGAGGGTGTGGAAATTTGTGGAATTGTTTCTACCGGAAAGAGCAAAGAAGTTTTAAATGAAAAATTAGGGGGTGGGTATGCCTTATTCAGTGATTACAAAGAAGCATTGGAGCAGACCAAGCCTGACGCCGTCTGTATATCAACCTATCCAGATACACACGAGGAATTTGCTGTTATGGCATTTGAAAAGGGATGTCATGTGTTTATGGAAAAGCCGATTGCCGATTCTGTTGCAGGTGCAGAACGAGTTGCAGCAGCCGCAAAAAAATCTGGAAAGAAATTGGTAATTGGATATATCCTTCGCCACCATCCGTCGTGGATTAAGTTTATTGAAATTGCGCAACAATTGGGTAAACCTTTGGTGATGCGTATGAACTTGAATCAACAGAGTCATGGGTACATGTGGGATGTTCATCGCAATCTGATGAAAAGTTTGAGTCCCATTGTTGACTGTGGAGTTCACTACATCGACGTAATGTGCCAAATGGTTCGATCCAAGCCTGTTCAAGTGAATGCGATTGGAGCTCGCATGACAGAAGATATTCCGGCTGATAATTACAATTACGGGCAATTGCAAATTCGTTTTGAAGACGGTTCTGTTGGCTGGTATGAGGCAGGATGGGGCCCAATGATGAGTGAAACTGCTTTTTTTGTGAAAGACGTTATTGGTCCGAAAGGCTGTGTTTCCATTGTTGCCAAAGAAGCAGGAGCAGCTGGTAAATCAGATTCCGTTAACGATCATACGAAAACAGAATCTTTGCGTTGGCACCATGCGGATATTGATGCAAAAAACGAGTTCACCAAAAAAGACGATTGGATTGATTTAACAGATGAGCCAGATCATCAGGAGTTATGCAATAGGGAGCAGGCCTATTTCTTAAAAGCTATTCTGGAGGATATGGACCTGACAGACCATGTTGAAGATGCAGTGAACAGTCTGCGAATTGCATTTGCATGCGATGACAGTGTTAAAACAGGAAAGTCGGTATTGCTCTAAGGTTTATTTCTGTTTTCATAAAAATTAACATAGACTACTATTCTTAGTTTAGGCTCTGCTAATGCCTGGTTGTACCTTTGTACTATGGTTATCGAATTGGTAAAAAATAGATCCGATATTGGAGCAGGAACCCGTGGTTCCGATATGGGTGTGGATGCCATGGAAATAGCTGCTATCAATAGCAACGATGATTATTTCCATCGCCATCTGTACCGCGATGTAGAAACCCACAACGAAACCATTTACCAAAAAAATACATTTACGTTTGCCAAGCGTATCGAAAATGTATACGAACAATGCAGTCGCGTTTCAGATGCAGTTTCTGATGTTATCCTGCATAAGCGATTCCCTATTGTATTGTCTGGAGATCATTCTTCCGCATTAGGTACAATCAGCGGAATTAAAAAAGCATTTCCCGATAAAACCTTGGGCGTAATTTGGTTGGATGCCCATGCAGATATTCATTCACCTTACACTTCACCATCTGGGAATATTCACGGAATGCCGTTGGCTGCGGCATTGGGATTGGATAATATTGAAAATAAAATCAATGATATAGAAGTACCAACTGTAACCTTTTGGAATCGAATGAAATCGATTGGTACGGATGGTGCTAAACTCTTGCCATCTCATTTGGTTTATTTTGGATTGAGAGATTATGAAGAGGAAGAGATGAGAACAATTGAGCGGCATCAAATTCCTTTTTACCGAGTGGGGGAAGTCCGATTGCGAGGAATTCAAAATTGTGTTGAGGAATGCTTACTCAAGTTAGCGGCCTGTGATATGATTTACATCTCATTTGATGTGGATTCTATGGATTGCGACAGCATTTCTTACGGTACGGGCACACCTGTACCCACCGGGTTTTTACCCAATGAAATTATAGGTATCATGGATCAACTCTGGAACAGCAATAAAGTGGTTTGCTTGGAGTTGGTTGAAATTAATCCCTTATTAGACAATAAAGGAAATCGTATGGCCGAGACTGCATTTCAGGTTTTAAGCCATATTTCAAAAAGAATGGAGGATTGACTATTTTTAGTTGATCCGGATGCCGGATATGGCTATGTTCGACCAATTAAAAAAAGAATTTTCGGGTGAGCTTTATGTAGACCATACGGGTCTTGATGAAGCGATGCGGACCATTTATTCAACCGACGCATCGGAATATCAAGAACGCCCCATGGGTGTTGCCATCCCCCAATCCACCAAAGATCTTCAAACATTAATTCGCTGGGCGGCCGATCATCGCAAGACACTTATCCCTCGGGCAGCAGGTACTTCGTTGGCTGGTCAAGTTGTTGGAAATGGAATGGTGGTTGATATTTCCAAGCATTTCAGTTCAATTCTAGAGCTCAATGTTGATGAGAAATGGGTTCGGGTTCAACCCGGTGTAATTCGTGATGATTTGAATGCGTACTTAAAACCTTTTGGATTGATGTATGGGCCAGAAACGTCTACATCCAGCAGAGCTATGATTGGTGGTATGATTGGGAATAACTCCTGCGGATTACACTCCATTGTTTGGGGTTGCACACGCGATCATCTGTTGGAAGTGAAAGCCTTACTTGATGATGGAAGTGAAGTTGCATTTAAAAAAACCAATCGGGATGAATGGCTTCGAAAATCAAAACTAGAAAATTCCGAAGGAAGAATTTATCAAGAATTGGGCTTGCTGATTGGGGATGTTCAAAACAGAAATATCATTGCGGCTGCTTATCCGCATGCTGCCATACATAGAAGAAATACGGGATATGCCTTGGACCGTTTGTGCGAGGACATGGAGAAAAAACAGGATCTCAACATTGCGGCGCTGATTGCAGGATCTGAAGGAACGCTTTGTATAGTTACAGAAGCCAAACTTGCGCTAATCAATTTACCTCCAACCAACAAAGCCGTAGTTGCAGTTCATACACAAAGCATCAACGAATCTCTATTGGTTAATTTGATTGCTCTGGAACATCGTTGCTTTGCATCTGAGTTGGTTGATGATTTTATATTGGGTTTTACAGAAGATCATCCTGAATTTTCGACAAAACGAAGTTTTGTTGAAGGAAAACCCAAGGCGATACTGATGGTTGAATTTTTTCATGAAGATGCAGAGGCACTCACGAATCAATGTAGAGATTTCGTTGAAAACTTAAAATCTAGCGGACTTGGATACGCTTATCCTATATTACTCAATGATCAAACGGATCAGGCGTGGAATTTGCGCAAAGCTGGATTGGGCTTGTTGAGAAATTTACCAGGCGATGCTCGTCCCGTTAATTTGATTGAGGATTGTGCCGTTACCCCACAGGATTTGCCTTCGTATATAGCCGAAGTTGAAGAACTTTTGAAGTCCAAAAATTTGCAGTATTCCATGTACGCACATGCCGGTGCAGGTGAAATACATGTTGAGCCCATTATCAATTTAAAAACACCCGAAGGAAAGCAGCAATTTCGAGAGGTATTGCAATCGACTGCTGCTTTGGTAAAGAAATACAGGGGATCTTTATCGGGTGAGCATGGTGATGGAAGATTGAGAGGTGAATTTATCCCTTATGTATTAGGCGAGGAAGCATATGGATTGATCCGGGATGTAAAAAAAATATTTGACCCTTCATGTCTATTCAATTTTGGTAAGGTTGTAGATGCGCCTCCCATGGATTCACATCTGAGAAATGATGCAAAACCAAGTGCACATCCCATTCCAACTTATTTTGATTATGGTGCTACAGGCAGCTTGCTGCACTTAACAGAAAAATGCAGTGGGTCAGGCGATTGCCGCAAGACCGAAGTAACCGGAGGAACCATGTGTCCGAGCTTTATGGCTACACGAAATGAAAAAGATACAACCCGTGCACGGGCAAATGTATTGAGGCAATACCTAACTGAACCCATTGATCATACTACTGCTGATGAAGAAGTAAAACACATCATGGATTTGTGTTTGTCTTGTAAGGCCTGTATAAAAGAATGTCCAACACAGGTTGACGTGAGTAAGATGAAGGCAGAATTCATGCAAGCCTATCACGATAAAAACGGGATTCCATTGAGAACGCGCTTGATTGCAGGGTTTTCTAAGCAAATGCACATGGCTTCCAGTATACCGAGGATATACAATGCAATTGCTGGAAACAGTACACTTAGAAAGTGGATGAATAAATCCATTGGATTTCATCCGGACCGCAGTATGCCTAAGCTAGGTGATACTACGTTACGGAAATGGATAAAAAACCGAAAGGGCCAATCATTATCCACAGATAAAAAGCTGTATTTGTTTGTAGATGAGTTTACCAACTACATCGATGTAGAGAAAGGAAAGAAGATGATATTGTTGATGGAGCGCCTCGGGTATCAGGTTCATGTTATTGATCATCCAGATAGCGCAAGGAGTCAATTGTCCAAAGGCATTTTGAAAGCAGCAAAAGCTATTGCAAATCAGCAAGTAAATCTATTTGCTTCACTCATCAAAGATGATGTACCCTTGGTTGGCATTGAACCTTCTGCAATCTTGGGATTTCGAGATGAATTTCCGGGATTGGTAGATTCATCGATTCAACAACATGCGCTTGCGTTGGCTAAAAATGTGTATTTATTCGAAGAGTGGTTTATGCGCGAAGCAGATGCTGGAAGAATTCAAAAAGATTCATTCACCAAGAATTCTAAATCCATTCGAATTCACGGACACTGTCATCAAAAGGCATTGGCTTCCATGGTTTCAACCAAGCGAGCACTTTCTTTTCCAGAGCAGTATGAAGCGCGACTCATTCCATCCGGATGTTGTGGCATGGCGGGGTCTTTTGGATACGAAAAAGAGCATTACGATATCTCGATGAAGATTGGAGAATTGGTGCTATTTAAAAAAGTGCGCGAACTTAATGAAGAGGATATTTTGGTAGCTTCAGGAACCAGTTGCAGGCATCAGATATTAGATGGAACGGGCAGGAAATCCTATCATCCTGCGGAAGTCTTGTATGATGCGTTGGTATAACATTGCGATCGAATACATTCAAATTTTATCCTCATGAAATTATACAAAGTAAAAAATGAAATTGTTTTGTTGCATTCCGAGCAATTGTATCGCCTATTCAATACCGATTGGGATCAATTGATCAATCAAGAAGATGCATATGCTTTTTTAAAACATACAACGGAACAAACTGAATCGTTTGCTGATGCATCTTGGCTAAGCGATAAAGAAATAGCTGCACCTATTGGACATCAAGAAATTTGGGCTGCCGGAGTTACGTATTTGAGGAGCAAAGAGGCACGTATGGAAGAATCCAAACAGAGTGGGGGTGCTGACTTTTATTCAAAGGTTTATGAAGCTGAACGGCCGGAGTTGTTTTTTAAGTCGACTGCAGCGCGTTGCGTAGGTAACGGACAAGCTGTTCATATTCGCAGGGATTCTTCTTGGAATGTTCCTGAGCCAGAGCTCACCTTGTTTGCAAATTGCAAAGGAAAGATTGTTGGGTATACCATTGGAAATGACATGAGCTCCAGGGATATTGAGGGGGATAATCCGCTGTATCTTCCACAAGCTAAATCATACGACTGTTCAGCAGCCATAGGGCCTTGCCTTTTGATACCTGAAAAACCGATCGATCCGCAAACCACCATTTCCATGCGTATTGAACGAAGTGGAAAGGATGTTTTTTCTGGAATGATTTCTATTAGTCAGATGAAGCGCACACATTTAGAACTGATTGGCTATTTGTTCAGAGAGATGAGTTTTCCTCAAGGCGTGTTCTTAATGACCGGCACTTGCTTGGTTCCCCCCAATGATTTTACTTTATTGCCTGCGGATAGGGTGATTATTTCTATTGAAGGGATAGGAGAGCTTATGAATCCAGTTGCACAGAAGGCATAAACAAGTTATAAATCTTAAATTGCCTTGTGAAAGAGCTGAGGGATATTGTTTATGCTTATGACCAGGCTACCCAAAAGGGGAAAAAAACGGCTTTGGTTACTTTGGTGCACCTGGAAGGATCTTCATACCGCAGACCCGGGGCTCGCATGTTGGTGGACGAAGACGGAGAATGGACAGGCGCTATAAGTGGAGGCTGTTTAGAAGGGGATGCATTACGAAAAGCTTTATTGGTTCTGGCTCAAGACCAACCCAGATTGGTTACCTATGATACGTCTAATGAGGACGATATGGAATTAGGTGTTCAGTTGGGTTGTTCGGGAATTATTCGTGTTCTTTTTGAACCAATCGATTCTAGCAATTCAGATAATCCTATTGAATTGATTCGAAGAGCATTGCAATTCAGGCAGGCTTCAGTTTTGACTACCATTTTTGATTTGAACGATCGCCAATCTATTTCAGTTGGTACTTGCTTATTATTAAATGCACAGGGCACACTATGTGGTAAGTCGAAAAATATTGAAATCGAATCTGCATTGCATGCAGATATGAAGCAGGCTATTGAGCAGCATCAATCGCGTTTCATTTCGTATAAGAAAGATGCACAGGATGTGCATGTTTTTTTAGAGTTAGTACAAGCTCCCATTTCATTGATCATTGTAGGGGCAGGAAACGATGCCATACCGCTCTCACGTATAGCGGATGTATTGGGGTGGGATGTTCGCGTTGTTGATGGTAGAAACTCTCATGCAAGACCAGAACGATTTGAAGCTGCTTGTCAGGTTTTGGTAAGCAAGCCCGAGCAGGTTCTTGAATCGGTTGAAATTGATGCACGTACGGTTTTTGTTTTGATGACCCATAATTACAATTACGATAAAAGTTTATTGAAGTATTTGCTGAATCGTGAGTTGATGTATATAGGTGTATTGGGACCTAAAAAGCGATTGGAGCGGATGTTGAATGAGTACCAATCAGAAGGAGTGGATATGGATCTGAATAAACTAAAACAGGTATTTGCTCCAACCGGGTTGAATATTGGTGCTGAAACTCCAGAAGAAATTGCAGTGAGTATAGTTGCTGAAATATTGTCTGTTAAGAATCAGAGACCTGGAGGAAAACTAAGAGAGCTTGCAGATGGTATTCATTCCAGGTCCGATCATCAAATGGAACAAAGAAATTTATGAGCATGAGGTATCGAATTGATCAATGTGGCATTGTTGTTTTGGCAGCTGGTAAAAGCAGTCGATTGGGTAGCCCCAAGCAATTGCTTGAGTTTGGTGGAACCAAATTGGTAGTAAAAGCAGTAGAAACGGCGTCTCATTCCAATTTATATCCTGTTATAGTGGTATTGGGTGCTCATGCCGAAAAGATCAAAGGGTATTTGAATTTTCCCGGCATAGCTATTGTTGAAAATGAACAATGGGAGGAAGGTATGGCCAGTTCCATACGGTGTGGATTGACTGAAATGGATCGCCTCTATCCTCATGTGGATGGTATTATCATCATGGTTTGTGATCAGCCTTTGCTTCACCCTGAACAAATTTTGCGTTTGATTGATTTGCAAGATGAAACAGGCTTACCTGTATCTGCCGCTTCCTATGCTGGTGTGTTAGGAACCCCGGCACTTTTTCATAAGTCTGTATTTCCGGAATTGATGAACCTCAACGGAGACACTGGTGCCAGAAAATTATTGAATCTCATGAAAGATGAAGTTGCTGAACTCCCTTTTGAAGGTGGAATGTTGGATATCGATACCCAAGAAGACTATCAAGCGCTCTTAAACCTAAAAAATGAAGAGTCATGATTACAGATGGTTTTGGAAGAGTGCATGATTATTTAAGGATTTCATTGACCGATAATTGCAATCTCAGGTGTTCGTATTGCATGCCTGAAGAAGAATATGAATTCACGCCTGCTAGTCGACTCATGCAGACTGATGAGATTGAAGCCATTTCTAAAATATTTGTCAGCTTGGGCGTTAAGAAAATCAGATTAACGGGAGGCGAACCTTTGGTTCGAAAAGATGCTGGTGCAATCATTAAAAAATTATCTGGACTTGCAGAAACCCTCACCCTAACAACCAATGCAACCCGCATTCATGAATTTATACCCGTATTGAAAGAGGCAAACATTCGTTCCCTGAATGTGAGTTTAGACACCTTACAAAAAGATCGTTTTTTATTGATGACCAAGCGGGATCTCTTTGATCAGGTGAAACGCAATATTCAATCGCTTATTGAAAATCAGATTCAAGTGAAAGTGAATATGGTTGTGATGAAGGGGGTTAACGACAGTGAGATTTCTGATTTTATTGAATGGACAAAAGAAGATCCAATACATGTGCGTTTTATAGAGTTTATGCCGTTTACTGGCAATCGATGGGATAAAGAGCGCGTGTTTACATGGAATGAAATTTTGGAACGAGCAAGCCAGTCGTTTGATTTTATACCGTTGGAAAGAGAAAAACATGGAACGGCAAAAGCCTACCGGGTTTCAAATGCCAAAGGCACGTTTGCTGTGATCAGCACCATGAGTGCCCCTTTTTGCGGCGACTGCAATCGAATTCGCTTGACAGCAGATGGTAAAATTAAAAATTGTTTGTTTTCCAATTCTGAAACGGATTTGTTGACTCCTTTTCGGGCGGGATTAGATATTGTTCCGTTGATACAACAAAATATCCTTGCGAAGAAAGAAGCCTTGGGTGGGCAATTCACAACGGATTTGAAGAAGATTGAAACGGGAAAGATTGAAAACAGAAGTATGATTACCATTGGAGGATAATCTACAAATCAAAGATGCAATGAAAAGCATGGTCACTGTAAAAGAAGCATTGGATCTCATACTATCATCTGTTCATACATTTGATCCTGTTGAGACTTTGCTTCAAGATGCAAATGGACGAACATTGTCTGAAGATATTTTTTCGCCCCATGATATTCCTGGGTATCCGCAATCCAGTATGGATGGATATGCATTTGCATTTGAAGAAGGAAGAAATCAATATCAAATTGTTGGAGAAGTTGCTGCTGGAAGTGATCAGTTTTTTATTCTTGAAGCGGGAAAAGCTGTTCGAATTTTTACCGGCGCAGCTGTTCCGCAAGGAGCTGATACTGTGCTCATGCAAGAAAAAGCATCTGTTGAAAACGAAATATTAATCTTTAGCGATGGCGCCATTAAGCGAGGAGATAATCTTCGCGCTGTTGGTTCAGAAATTTTAAAGGGATCTAAGGCTCTTGCAAAAGGAGATATCCTAAATCCTGCGAGAATTGGATTCTTAGCCGGTATTGGTATTGATCGGGTGCGTTGTTATCGTCGTCCAAAAGTATCTATTCTTGTTACTGGAAACGAGCTTCAGGAAATTGGTCAACCTCTTACTTATGGACAAGTGTATGATTCCAATTCTTGGACACTTCGGGCTTGTTTAGAAATAATCGGCATAAGTCAAATCACCAGAATTAAATCGGCTGATGATATTTCGCAATTATCAACTTCGTTGAACGAGGCTATGGAGAACTCCGATTTGATTTTGATGACCGGTGGAGTTAGTGTAGGTGATTATGATTATACCTTAAGGATATTTGAAGCATGCGGCGTTACTCAACACCTTCATAAAATCAAACAAAAACCAGGAAAGCCGCTTTTGTTTGGTACGAAAAACAAGAAAGCTGTATTTGGTTTGCCTGGAAATCCAGCTTCTGTGTTGACCTGTTTTTACGAATATGTTTTACCCACGATTGGAAAGATGATGAATCAGGATATATCCTTGAAGAGGCAAACTGTTCCTATTGCTGACGAACATGTTAAGGTAGCGGGACTAACTCATTTTCTCAAAGGTGTTTACGATGGCCAGGTTGTGAAGTTGCAAAAAGGTCAAGAGTCGTATAAACTTTCTTCTTTTTCTACTGCCAATTGCTTGGTTGTGTTGCCGGAAGACGCAACAAGAATAAATAAAGGAGATCTGGTGGAAATTCATTTGATTCCATAATAGAGTAGACATGGATTGGATTCAACTTTTCCCGATACTTTTATTTGTGGTTGCGTTTCTCTACGCAGCTGTTGGTCATGGTGGTGCCAGTGGTTATTTAGCTTTGATGGCCTTGTTTGGTATGGCTCCAGAGTTTATGAAGCCTACCGCATTGCTCCTTAATCTTTTTGTTTCGCTTACAGCTTTTATCTTATTCTATAGGGGCGGTCATTTCAAGTGGAAACTTTTTTGGCCTTTTGCAGTTGCCTCTATTCCTATTTCATTTCTAGGTGGCATGATCTCCTTGGATGTGTTATTGTATAAGCGGATTTTGGGTATACTGCTTCTTATTCCCGCAGCCCGACTGATTTTCTTACCCAATACGGAGGACGAACATCTTAAAGAATCCAATATCGGTGTTTCATTGATTATCGGCGCTATAATCGGTTTTCTTTCAGGTCTGATTGGTATTGGGGGAGGCATTATTTTATCCCCTGTTCTTTTACTATTGGCCTGGACCAATCAAAAGCAAACCGCTGCCATCAGTGCTATCTTCATTTTCGTAAATTCATTATCTGGATTAGCCGGTCAACTTACTCAGGGAGTTCAATTTCAAGAAGGAATGTTTGTATATGTTGGTGTTGCGTTTCTGGGAGGTTCTTTGGGTGCATGGTTTGGTGCTCTGCGCTTTGACCCCAAGATCTTAAAGTTTGTGTTGGCAACTGTATTGTTGATGGCATCGATTAAACTCATTTTAACTTGATCACATGATTGAGCTGGTATTTTTTGGACAATTAACTGATATTACTCAAACGCAGTCGTTGGTATGGGAAGATGTAGCGGATACCGATACATTGATTCAACAGCTTCAAGAAAAATTTCCGAAGATGTCGACTATAAAATTTATGGTAGCAATAAACAATAAGATGATTTCAGAATCTGAGCCTATTGTATCTGGAAGTAAAATAGCATTTATGCCGCCTTTTTCTGGAGGATAATATGAGTAAACACCTATCATATGATCGATATCAGCGTCAACTTATCTTGAAAGGATTTGGAGTGACTGCTCAGGATAAATTAAGAAACGGTAGAGTACTTGTGATTGGTGCCGGTGGATTGGGTTGTCCCATTTTGCAATACCTCGTTGCTGCTGGTGTAGGGTATATTGGAATTGCTGATCACGATAGAGTCAGTCTTTCGAACTTACACAGGCAAATTTTATTTGATACGAATGATATTGGACAATTTAAAGTTGATGTTGCCAAGAAAAAATTACAAGCGCTTAATCCCGATGTGGAAATTCAAATCTGGAATGAACAATGGCAGAATCATCACTGTCCAACACATTTTCCTCAATACGATATTGTTGTTGACGCGACCGACAATTTTGCTTCTCGTTATATGATCAATGATGCTGCTGTGTTATTGGGAAAGCCTTTGGTTTTTGGAGCAGTTTCTCAATATGAGGGACAAGTAGCGGTTTTTAATAGTGAAAAGACGGATGGAAAGCGATCGGTCAATTACCGTGATTTATTTCCAGAGCCACCAAAAGATGGGGAAGTATTGAATTGTTCTGAAGCTGGTGTTTTGGGAGTGCTGCCCGGAGTTATTGGCTCTATGCAGGCGATGGAAGTGATCAAGCTTCTAACAGGTTTGGGCAGACCATTGGTTGATAAACTTTGGAACTACAATGGATTGACTCAAGAGGTGTTTATCCTGAATCTCAATCCTCGTTCCAATCGCCCTATAGATCAGCCCCAAACACCGGAAGAATTTATGAATACCCGGTATGAAGAACTTTGTGGTGTTGTGTCTGAGCGAATCAAGGAAATTGATTTTGACGAATGGAAACAAAACCATTTGACTCATTTACTCGTTGATATCAGAGAAAGCTATGAACAACCCAGGCTGAATAAACTAGCAGAATCCATGCAATTGAATTTTAAGGAAATACCTTTATCGGAATTAGAAGTAAAAATGGAGAATCTGCAAAATCAATCCATTGTTTTTGTATGCCAGGCTGGAAGAAGAAGTTTACAAGCCGCATCCATGTTGATGGAAAAAAAATCGGCCTCATCTGTCTGCAGTTTGAAGGGTGGAGTAAATGGATTGGTAGCATTAAAACTGATTTGATATGGCAGAACCAAAGAAGGTTAAAAATATTTTTACGGAAGGAGCCATTGATCCTGCTTTTATTGGCGATAGCATTGCCAAGCATGCAACAAAGACTTCCATTGGTGGGCACAGTATTTTTTTAGGACAGGTGCGAGCAGATGATATTGAAGGTAAAAAAGTCGTCGCAATTGAATACACCAGTCATGTTGAGATGGCATTGGAAAAGATGACTGAAATTCGGGAAGATATTTTTTCGAAATATCCTTTAACATGTATGCACGTTCACCATAGTTTAGGACGTGTTCATATAGGAGAAATTTGCCTTTTTGTCTTTACCTCTTCCGCACATCGAAAAGCAGCTATTGATGCGTGTACTGAATGTGTTGAACGAATTAAGGCCGAATTGCCTATTTGGGGTAAAGAAATTTTTGAAGGAGAGGGGTATCAGTGGAAAGTGAATCAATAAGTAAGGAGATTCCAAACGTATAACACATTCTTATGGTTAATATAACTCAGAAATCATCAACCCTACGTGAAGCCATTGCTATGGGGATCTTAAAAGTTTCCAAGCAGGAAACTATCGATGCCATCATCAATAAAAAAGTTCCAAAGGGTGATGTATTTGAATTCAGCCGCGCTGCAGGCTTACTAGCCTGCAAAAAAACCTATGAAGTAATACCTGATTGTCATCCACTTCCTGTAGAGTATACTTCTATAACACATGAGATTGATGGATTGCAAATCATCATCCGTGTAGAAGTACATACGGTGTATAAAACTGGAGTAGAAGTTGAGGCTATGCATGGTGCTGCTATCACAGCACTCACCATGTATGATATGTTGAAGCCTATTGATGATGGTATTGAAATTTCATCTATTCGATTGGATAAGAAAAAAGGAGGTAAATCGGATATTAAATATGCTTATCCAGATACCGTTAAAGTTGCTATTGTAACCTGCAGCGACAGCGTAAGTAAAGGAATTCATGCTGATAAAAGTGGTGATGTTATCGAGGTACGATTAAAAAAGCATAAACTCACCGTTTCATCTCGAATTGCCATTGCCGATGAGTTTGAAGTGATACAGGAAACTGCTCGTCGGTTGATCGGTGAAGGATATCAGTTGATTTTGTTTACAGGGGGTACTGGACTTTCGCTTCGCGATGTAACTCCTGATGCAATCAAGCCTTTGCTTGAACGAGAAGTTCCAGGAATCATGGAAGTTGCGCGTGATTATGGACAACAACGAACGCCTTATGCCATGTTGAGTAGAGGTGTCGCAGGTTTTATTGGTGAAACCCTAATTATTACATTACCTGGATCTCCTCGCGGTGCTGAAGAAAGTATGGATGCTTTATTTCCTTACATCTTGCATGTATTTCGTGTGCGAGAAGGGGTGAGACATGATTGACATGAGTACATCTTATCCTATATATTTTGATTATAATTCCACAACACCTTGTGATTCTGAGGTTTTGGAATTCATGCTTCCTTATTTTTCGCAGCATTTTGGAAATGCTTCCAGCAAATCACATGCTTACGGATGGGTAGCCGATGAAGCTGTTTCTCATGCACGTGCATCTGTTGCAGAACTTATACATGCACATGAATCCGAAATTATATTTACCTCAGGTGCAACCGAATCCATAAACCTAGCCATCCGCGGATTAGCGGATCAAGAGCAATCACGCAAGCACATCATAACTGTATCTACCGAGCATAGAGCCGTGTTGGATGTTTGTCGCTTTTTAGAGCAAAAAGGATTTGAATTGACAGTTTTACCTGTAGAGCCCAATGGTCAACTTGATTTGGAGTTACTGGAGAATAGTATTCGCAAGGATACGCTGTTGATTGCAGCGATGTATGCCAACAATGAAACGGGCGTTATTTTTCCTGTAAAAGAGATAGGTGAAATAGCAGCTTCTCATGGTGTCTACTTTTTCAGTGATGCAACGCAGGCTTATGGTAAACTTCCTATTGATCTTTCTAAAACAGCTATCGATCTCATGGCTTTTTCTGGTCATAAAATTTATGCTCCGAAAGGAGTAGGGGGACTTTACATTAGAAAAAGAACTCCAAAAATCAATTTACAACCATTGCAAATTGGAGGTGGGCATGAAAAAAAATTGAGAAGCGGTACATTGAATGTACCCGGAATAGTTGGATTAGGTAAAGCAAGTGAGATTGCTCAAAAAATTAAGCAGCAAGAAGCAGAACGATTATTTGGACTTAAAACTAAATTATTGGCTGGATTGAAATCTATTTCTGGATTGCATGTTCATGGAGATCAGGCTGCATGTCAATCTCATGTATTGAATCTTGGTTTCCCCATACCGGGAGGTGATAAGCTCTTGACCATCCTTTCTAAAAATATTGCAGCATCATCGGGTTCGGCATGCAGCTCTGCTTTGGTTGAGCCATCTCACGTTTTAAATGCAATGGGAGTTTCAGATTCAATAGCACTTGCATCCATACGTTTCAGTTTGGGACGCATGACTACTGAAGCTGAAATTGATACTGCAATTCATGTGGTGAATGATGCTTGTTCCAAATTATTGAATGCCTAATTTCTATGATACATGCAAATCAGTGAACTTTATATCTATCCAGTCAAATCTCTATCTGGCATCTCCAGAGATGAAGTGAGGATTACAGATCGTGGTTTTGAACACGATCGAAGATGGATGCTGGTGGATGAATTTGGAAGATTCATTACCCAACGCGAACATCCCAAACTCTGTTTATTGGGTGTTCACATAATGGGTGATCAATTGAATGTTTTTGATAAACAGCAGGAAAGTTCAATACGATTTCCATTATTTATTAAAGAAGGACAATCTCTTCAGGTTTCTATATGGGATGATAGCTGTGAAGCTATATTCCAAGATTCTCCTGTGCACGATTGGTTTTCAAGTTTTTTAGGAAAAAATCTTCGGCTGGTATACATGCCAGATCATACACGCAGAGAAATTGATAGAAAGTATGCTGTTGATCAAGACATCAATAGTTTTTCAGATGGGTATCCCATATTAATCATTGGCCAGTCATCTTTAGACGATTTGAATCAACGGTTGGATAGTCCAGTTGGTATGAATCGATTTCGTCCCAATCTTGTTTATACTGGAGGAAAGCCCTTTGAAGAGGATACATTTAAAAAATTTCAAATAGGTGATCAGGTTTTTCATGGAGTAAAGCCTTGTGCGAGGTGTATATTGACAACTATTGATCCTGAATGTGGACAATTGGGAAAGGAGCCGCTTCAAACATTGGCTACCTTTAGAAAAACGAATTCAAAAATATACGTTGGACAAAATACCATAGCCAGTAAAAGTGGAGGGCACCTGAAATTGGGAGACCATATTCAGGTCATCGAGCGAAAACCGGCGATGAATTTTGATTCCTAGCAAAAACTACTTAATGAGATCCTGCTTCCTCTTCCTTTTCCTTTTTCTTGGGTTCCAAAGTTTTTCTCAGTCGTATCATCCAGCACAAGTAAATCTTAATGCACGTGATTCATTCCAAGATGACAAGTTTGGTATGTTCATCCATTGGGGTGTTTCCAGTGTATTGGCCGATGGTGAGTGGGTGATGGAGAATAAAGGCATTCGGTTTCAAGAATACCGCACATTGGGTGCTCAGTTCAATCCCATTGCGTTTAATGCTGCTTCTTGGGTGAAGCAAGCAAAAATGGCTGGAATGAAATACATGGTATTCATCACACGCCACCACGATGGATTTTCCAATTGGGATACTCGATTTTCAGACTGGAAAATCACCAATACACCTTATGGAAAAGACGTGTTGAAAATGCTGGCCTCTGAATGTAAAAAACAGGGTATTAAGTTAGGATTGTATTACTCCACGTTGGATTGGTCGCGTTCCGATTATCCTTATGAAACAGGAAGAACGGGAAAAAAATCCGGGAGAACTGAAAAAAGCGATTACGAATCCTATTTCTGTTTCATGAAAAATCAGTTGACTGAACTTTTGACTGAATACGGTCCTATTTCCTGTATTTGGTTGGATGGACATTGGGATCAGACCAATCCGGAAGGACATGGCGATAGGAGTTCCCGCATTGACTGGAGATACGATGAATTATACGAGATGATTCATCAACTTCAGCCTCAATGCATGATAGGGAACAACCATCATTTGGATCCTTTTCCTGGTGAAGATTTTCAAATGTTTGAACAGGACTTACCTGGAGAGAATAAATCCGGATTGAGTTTCCAATCGGCTTCCAAGTTGCCCCTAGAATCTTGTATCACCATGAACGGTTCTTGGGGATATCGGATGACCGATAAAAAATTTAAGACCACGAACGAATTGGTAAAGACCTTGGTAGGAGCTGCCGGTAGAAACAGCAATTTGTTATTGAATGTAGGTCCCATGCCCAATGGAGAAATTCAATTGGAATTTTCAGATACGTTGAAACGCTTGGGCCATTGGGTAAACCAATTTGGACATTCGTTTTATGGAACCCGTGGAGGGCCTATGAAACCTGCTACATGGGGTGTAACTACTCAAAACGATTCTACTGTTTTCTTGCATGCATTTTCAGTTCCGAAAGAGAAAAAAATTACCATCCCAGCACATATTGATGTAACAAAAATCAAACCCTTGAATGGTGGAAAGTTTCGAGTTGTTTCTAGTCAGCCTGACTGGATTGAATTGGAAATCGAAACTTCCGCAGGCGAACCGGATACCGTCTTCGAATTGCCAAAAAAGAAATAGATTTATCCTGTCAACCAACTTAAAACAAGCCATATGAAGTTTTTTATTTCATTGTTGTGTGCGTGCATCATTTTTGGAAATGCTAGCGCACAAAATCAATACAATATTATTCCACAGCCTAAAAAACTCACCGAGCAATCCGGTGTTTTTTCGTTTAAGAAAAATACATCTGTTGTGGTAACTGATGACCTATTCATGCCGGTTGCCAATATGTTGGTGAGCTATTGCAACAATGCTACTGGATTTGCGTATGCTGTTCGCAAAGCAAAATCCGGAAGCGTAAGTTTTGTATTGAATGCCTCTATTCCACAGGAAGGATACCAATTGAAAATCAGTTCAAGTAAAATTGAAATACAGGCCAGCACCGGGCAGGGAGCTTTTTATGCGATGCAGAGTTTGTTGCAGTTGATGCCGCCAGCGGTATATGCGGGTATTAAAACAGAAGGGTTATCGGCTCCCAATTGTACCATTGAAGACGAGCCACGTTTCGGGTACAGAGGTTTGATGTTGGATGTAGGCAGGTATTTTTTTGCTGTAGAAGACATCAAGCGTTTTTTAGATTTGATGGCTGTTTACAAGCTCAATACTTTTCATTGGCATTTGACTGAAGATCAGGGATGGAGAATTGAGATTAAGAAGTATCCTCTGCTTACTCAAGTTTCTTCGGTTCGTAAAGAATCCATGTTGGGGCATTATCGCGATCAGAAATACGATGGTAAACAACACGGAGGGTTTTATACACAAGAACAAATTCGTGAAGTTGTTGCTTATGCATCCAGTAAATACATCAATGTAATTCCTGAGATTGAAATGCCAGGCCATTCGCAAGCTTTGTTGGCTGCTTATCCTCAGTTGGGAGTGAATCCGGATAAAATTTATCAGGTAGCAACCAAATGGGGTATTTCAGAAGATGTTTTATGTCCACGCGAGGAAACATTTGTATTCATGGAAAATGTATTGACTGAAGTGATGGCATTATTTCCTGGTCAGTATATACATATAGGTGGAGATGAGTGCCCCAAGAAGCAGTGGAAAGAAAGTCGCTTTTGTCAGAATTTAATCAAGCAATTGGGATTGAAAGATGAGGATGAGTTACAGAGTTATTTTATCAGAAGGATTGATAAGTTCATTACGTCCAAAGGAAAAAAGATGTTGGGTTGGGATGAGATTTTAGAGGGAGGCTTATCGCCCAATGCCATGGTAATGTCTTGGAGAGGTGTTAAAGGTGGAGTTGAGGCTGCTAAGCAAAAGCACGATGTGGTGATGTCGCCGAACAACTTTTTTTATTTAGATTATTATCAGGCAGATCCTAAAACGGAACCTATAGCAATAGGAGGAAACCTTCCTTTATCAAAATGCTATTCATTTGAGCCGGATTTGCCGGAGTTGACTCCAGAAGAAACTAAGTATGTGGTAGGTATTCAGGCGAATGTGTGGACGGAATACATCAGCAACATCAAGTATGCTGAGTACATGACATACCCCAGGGCTTTGGCCTTATCTGAAATTGCTTGGTCGCCTAAACAGGAAAAAAATTACGAAGCTTTTAAAAAAAGAGTGACGGGACATATGCCTGCTATGGATGCGTTGAAAATCAATTACAGCAAAGCGTTTTTAAAACAGTAGACCATGAATAAAATACTTCTATCTTTTTTTCTATTGATATCCTGTGTAGTAGTTGCGCAGGACAAGGATCAGAAAATTATTTTAATTACAACAGATGGATTGAGATGGCAGGAAGTATTTAAGGGGATGGACTCTGTAATTGGGTCTGATGCACGTTTTCATCAGAAAGACAGCTTGGGCATATTTAAAAAGTATTGGGATGAAACGCAAGCTGGTCGCAGACAACGGTTGATGCCTTTTTTCTGGGGCACACTTGCAAAACAGGGGCAGTTGTATGGCAATCGCACATTGGGTAATAAGATCGATAATGCAAATCCCTATTGGTTTTCGTATCCAGGGTATAGTGAGATTTTAACTGGTCATGTAGATACATTGATCAATACAAACGATTATCCCCCCAATCCACATACCAACCTATTGGAATATTTCAATCGGTTACCGGCATACAAAGGTCGTGTTGCTGCTTTTGGAGCATGGAATGCTTTTGATCGCATTCTGAACGAAACAAGAGCTGGATTTCCAGTGATCAATGCTTTTGACGACAATTCCAAAGCCTTGGTAGATGATCAAATGAAGTTGTTGAATGAGATGGTGCGTACTTCATTCAAACCTTTTGGGTATTCAGAAGTATTGGATGTGTTTACGCATCATCAGGCCTTTCATTATTTGAAAACTAAAAAACCCAAGGCCTTGTTTATTTCTTATGGAGATACCGATGAGTTTGCACATCATGCTGATTACAAATATTATTTAGATGCGGCCCATCAATTTGATGAGTGGGTTGGTGTAATTTGGAATTGGGTTCAATCCGATCCCGATTATAAGGACAAGACAACGCTATTGATTACAACCGATCACGGCAGAGGCGATTTGGATAAGAGTCAATGGACATCACATGGTCAGAGTGTTCCGGATGCCTATCAGATTTGGTTTGGTGTTGTTGGTCCCCGTGTAAAAGCATTGGGGGAGATGAAAACCAATCAGCAGCATTACCAGAAGCAGTTGGCGCAGACACTTGCAACTTTAGCTGGGCATCGTTTTGAAGCTGAGCACGAAGTAGCTCCTGCCATTCCGGTTGTACAGAAATAAAGTTCAAATCTAAATTCTATAGAGTTATTTGTGCAGTGATGTGATTTCCACATTCAATTCACTATTCACCGCCTTTATTTTGAGGTAATACTAAATTCATATTTTATTCATGTTTGATACCAAACTTCGGTAAAACGAAACGGTATGAATAAAAATTCTATTATTTCATCTCACACCAGAAAACTCTTACAAGCAGGTGTATTTGATTGTCTTCCTGATGAGTTCATTTCTCGAGTTCACCATTTGCTTCTATATCCTGAGCTATCCGAAAAGGAGTATAGTGTTATTATTCATTGTTGGAAAAAAGGCAATTATTGCCTTGGGTTTTCAACCCTGCAATTACTGCAAGAAACCAATCAAATTTTAAGTCGACTTGGAATGCCTTTAATCGAAGAGGATTTCTTAGAGTTTATCATTGATTGAATGCGTTTATAGTAAATTAATCTTGGATTAATGATTTGTTCATAAAGAGGTTTGAAATTTAATAAACCATTTCTTATGAATAAACGCAAGTTAGACGCCGTAATCATTAGCGATATACATTTAGGAACATTCGGTTGTCATGCTACTGAGTTGGTATCGTATCTCAGAAGCATTGAAACCAATCTTTTGGTATTAAACGGCGATATCATCGACATCTGGCAGTTTAGTAAGCGTTTTTTCCCTAAAACGCATATGCAGGTCATCAAGGAAATATTCAGCATGATGTCTAAGGGGACAAATGTTGTTTATATAACGGGGAATCACGATGAATCGTTGCGCAGATATAGTGGATTGCGACTCGGAAATTTTCAGTTACAGGATAAGGCGGTTATTGATTTCAATAGATCTAAGACCTGGATTTTTCATGGAGATGTATTTGATGCAACTACCAAGGGAAGTGCAAAATTATTAGCCAAATTGGGTGGACATGGATACGACATGTTGATTTTATTGAACCGAATGATCAATTGGTTTTTGGAACTAATTGGCAAAGAAAAAATGAGCTTTAGCAAAAGCGTAAAGAATAGTGTGAAGAAAGCTGTCTCTTGGATTGCAAACTTCGAACAGACTGCCGCTGAATTGGCTATTGAAAATGGGTACACGCATGTAGTTTGTGGCCATATTCATCAGCCTCAAATCCGAAATATTAAAAATGAAAACGGTTCAGTTGTTTATATGAACAGTGGGGACTGGATCGAGAATTTAACTTCATTGGAATACCATGATCAGGAATGGAGTATTTATCAGTTTAAAGAGGAAAATTTGGAAACTAAAGTCGTCTCTAAAATGCATGTAGAAGCTGGTATTCCTGAATTCAATGTATTAACTGATGAAGTAGCACATATATTTTACAGTTCTTTGAGAATTACGAGCAACCTATGAAAATATTTTATGCTATTCAGGCAACGGGGAACGGACATATCAGCAGGGCAGCTGAACTGTATCCTTATTTACAAAAATATGGCGAAGTAGATTTTTATTTAAGTGGGTCTAATTACGGATTAAAAACGCAATTACCTATTGCTTATCGCAGCAGAGGTCTCAGCTTGGCATACAACCAAGCCAATGGTTCAGTGGATATTCGGAGAACATTTAATAACATCAAGTTGCGAAAACTGATTAAAGACGCTAAGCAACTTCCATTGCATAAATATGATTTGATACTGAATGATTTCGAATTTTCAACTTCATTGGCCTGTATGTTGAAAGGTTTACCTTCGATACATGTTGGTCATCAAGCAAGTTTCCAAAGCCCACTTGTACC
>JAULVY010000077.1:0-3596 GCA_032110825.1 Chitinophagaceae bacterium
TCTTTGCTCAGTCCACCCGAAAGAACTGAATCTCGACTATCCTTCACTTGAATACTGGCAAGTCCTAAGCCTTTAGCAGTGGGTTGATCAACCACCAACCCTTTAATAGAAATTGAATGCTGAGCGTATGAAGTATTTACTCCAAGCCAAATCAGGAAAACAATAAAAAGAAAACGTTTAGAAATCAGCATAAGGGTTAGATGTCAATTTATACTTTTGTATGCTTTGTACAAAATATAAAAATCCAATCCGGCTAATTACTTAGATATCAATTGCAACATTGTATACTCAATCATTTAGGAGAAACATAAACCTCTTTCCCATTCATCACGGTTCGATTGACTTTTACGTCTTTGATTTTTTCAGGCTGGATTGTAAAAATATCATCCTTCAGTACAACAAAATCTGCATAGTGCCCTTCTTTTATCACTCCCGTCTTGCCGTCCATCCAAGAGCCATAACTGCCTCCATACGTATACGCACGTAACGCATCTTCCACAGAGATCTTTTCATTGGGGAACCAGCCGTTCGGATTTTTATTATCTCCAGTTATCCGTGTAACAGCTGCAAAAA
This sequence comes from Chitinophagaceae bacterium, assembly GCA_032110825.1. Taxonomy (GTDB): domain Bacteria; phylum Bacteroidota; class Bacteroidia; order Chitinophagales; family Chitinophagaceae; genus Pollutibacter. The sequence goes on from JAULVY010000077.1 coordinate 574, forward strand.
TTCCAAATAACGGATCAACAGGCGCAACCGGCCAATCGGATCCAAAAGAAACAATCACTCCTTTGTTGAACATACTTTTAAATGCATACGTTCCTTTAAGCCTAATGCTATCCAATCGCTTTGCAGCCCAGATTCCATCATCAAACAAATGATAAGGATGCATGGATGCAATTACCCCTTGCTTAGCAAATGCATCAATAGCCTGGGGACTAACATGCTGCGCATGTTCAACACGAAATCTTCGATCCCTCTCCCCATGAATAGTTACTGCATCTTTATAAACCGATAAAATAAAATCATTGGCCCTATCTCCAATAGCATGCACAGCAACATGCAAGTTGGCTTTATCCGCACCCATAATCCACTTACGCAACCATGCGGTGTCTGTAATGGTTAGGCCGTTTGATTGGGGTTCATCTAAATAAGGAACATTCAACCAGGCCGTAGTTGATCCCAATGAGCCGTCAACATAACCTTTCAACCCACCCCATCGTAATAGTTCATTTCCTCTTCCATTCTTCTGAACAAAAGAATCCAACTTTTGCCAATCCGCTAACGGCACAAAAGAATACATCCGCAACTTCATCCTCTCTGTTCCCAAAGCCCGTTGATAGGTTGCTAAGTCCGGCCAACCACCATACGAATGCATATCATTGATCTGAGTAACTCCTCTTTGAATAGCATATTCAACCGCTGCATCAAAATACGTATCCAACTCTTTTTCAGATGGAGGCGGAATAGCAGCTTGAATCAATTGCATGGCAGCGTCTTTGAATATGCCTGTCGGATTCCCATTTTTATCTTTCACAATAATCCCCCCAGCAGGAGAAACGGTAGACGAAGTGATACCGGCCAATGCCATAGCCTTGCTGTTTGCAAAGGCCATGTGTCCATCATAACGTGATAAAAAAACAGGACGCTCAGCAGTTATTGAATCTACCCATTCTCTGGTTGGAAGTTCCCCTCCCCAATTTTCATGATCCCAGCTCCCTTCCAATATCCAGCCCTTCCCTGGATTTATTTTACAAAATGCATCAATACGTTTGATAAACTCATCCTTGGTCATTGCATCTTTCAGCTTCACACTCGATAGAGAATATCCTGCCGATAAAAAATGAGTATGATTATCCGTAAATCCAGGCAACACCAACATCCCCTGCAAATCTATTTTCTCATCTGCACGAAATTTTTCCTTGTCATCGCCAACATATACAATCTTATCGCCTTTTACCGCCAATACACTAACCTCGGGATTGCTTACATCGCCTGTCCAGATTTTAGCATTGTAATAAATACGATCCACTTTATTTCCAGAACAAGAAATTAAAATGGGAATAATAAAATAGAGTATGCGCTTCATGTTTGATTTGATTTAATTGTAGTTAAGAAGGTAAAGTCTCAAACCGATTACCGATTAAAATGTTCATACACCAATTTTGAAAGTTTTCTTGTCAACACCCATGCTTCATTATCTGCTCCCCAACTAACATCCTTGTTGTTTTTGGTAAATACGCTAAAAATATATGGATGCTTCCCATTCACGTATAAAACTTCATCTCGACTCGCATTTACGGCACCGTTTTTTGAAGCAACATATACGGTTGGTGGAATAGAAGATAAGGCTTCTTCATCCCAATACTGCCTACCCATGATGCGCAACATTCTGTCGCATGCATCTGGACTAATCAACTCCCGATTCACAATTTTCTCAAATATACCCGCCATTTCTCTCGGCGTAGTTTGTCCCCAGCCATAAACTTTTCTAATTTCTTCTCTTCCAACTGTTCTACTATTTACTTTGGTTTGAATAAATCCCCACTCATCCATCAATGTATTGATAGTTGAACCTGAGCCAGCCAACGCCTGCAACCACAAGCTTCCTGTATTGTCGGATATGGTCATCATCAACATCATCACTTTACTCAACTCAATCTCTGTTTGAGGTTTTAGGTATGCAACAATATCTTCCCCTGGATCGTAGTTCAAGGTATCAACCCATGAAAGCTTTTGATGATAGTCAAGTTCCTTTTTTTCAATCTTATTCATGATCCCCAAAAGTATCGGCACTTTTACTATACTGGCTGTAGGGAAAACCGAATCTGCAGAAATGGAAACCGCCTTTCCGTTTTGAAGGCTTTTAACATAAATTCCAATATTCCCCTGAAATCCTTCAATTTCTTGTAGAATGCGCTTTTCTAGTTTCAAATCTATTTTTTGTGCTGAAACACAAAACACAGTGAACATGAAACAAACAAAAAGCAAAGACTTAAAAAATCGAATTTTCATACAATTGATTTATGAATGTAAATTGTTAAGTTGACTAAGGATATGAGGCGCTAATCTGTACCTCGATAAAATACCTCGTTCGGTTTGCTTAGCGCCGCCAATTTCACCAATACATTGGCTTGATCCACAACTGCAAGTGAATTTTCTATCCATATCCCATTCGGTTGAAGGATAAAAAAAAGTGATTTCATCACCCGGATGAATATCTTTCAATGCAATAAATACCAGATTAACCGTATCAATAAAAATAGTAGGATCGCAGCTGTGATTGGTATATTGAAGGTACCCAGGATCTAAACTACTATGCTCGTGAATACCGGATTGAACCGTTAAGTAAGTAGGCTGATCAAATAGTTCTGCTTTACTAAAATGGGCTATAATCTCACCTTTCCTAAAATTTCTCTTACTGAGAAGCGCCAACATATTCTTCGCCTTCAAACGAACAACATCAAAATGTTCGTGAAATTCCACAACATCAAAATCAGAAATAGATCCCATGGACTTAAAGATAATCAGAATTCCTTTTCTGCCATTTCACTTTGAGGCAATGCAATTTTTCTATTCTTTCTGCTCAAATTAAATCCAACCGAAAATTGCAACTGATCCGGTTCATAAATATAATTGGTAGTTGTATAAAAATCGGCACCCTTTGTTGTAATTCGTTGACGATTGGATATACCCAATCCCCCATCCATATACAACCAATTGATTTGAAAATTCCAACGGTTATTGGTACT
>JAULVY010000078.1:0-656 GCA_032110825.1 Chitinophagaceae bacterium
TCTTTCTTTGGATGGTCCATTGAGTGCTCCTTGAGCAGCTACATATACAACATCCGGATTTGCAGGATGGACCCTGATGTTTGCCACATGCCTGGTAAGCTCAAGCCCAAGATGTTTCCATGTTTTTCCTGCATCAGTTGATTTGTAGATACCGTCTCCATAAGAAGTCATTACACCTCGTGGTGCATGTTCGCCCATTCCAACATAAACTACATTGGGATCCGATTCTGAAACTGCAACGGCACCTACAGATCCTGTTTTACAATAGCAGTCTGAACTATTTCTCCAGGTTTGTCCCGCATCTTCGGTTTTCCAAACACCACCACCGGTAGTTCCCATGTAATACACAAGCGTATTCCCTTTTACTCCAGTAGCTGATACGGATCTACCACCTCTAGTATGTCCCAGATTTCTCCAGTAAACAGGCTTGAAATAGGTTTCAAGATCAACAATAGGTGCTGCAGGCTCAGGTTGTTTTGTTTGCTTTTTTTGCGCTTGCCCTGTTAAGCTTAAAATGAAAGCGGAAAATAAAAAAAGAGTGATAACACGACGTAGAAAAAATCGTTGGTGCATGGATAAAAATTTTGTGCCCTAAGGTATGAATTTAGAGCCCAGTTCCAATTTTTGTGCAACGATTTCAGCTGCCTTTAATCATC
>JAULVY010000078.1:666-2724 GCA_032110825.1 Chitinophagaceae bacterium
TGCTGTCTTCAACTGCAAAATTGAATTTTTCAGACCTTTTCTGCCATTCGTTGATGGCCGTATTTTTCTCTCTTAAATCTATACCAGGAATTAGAGCTTTGAATGGAAAAGCTTTGGGCACGGAATCGAATAATCTCCACATGGGAGTTGCAGCTGCATCGTATTGCGTCATGGGCCCCATACCCAAGATCAACTCCATGGTTCGCAACATCGAACTTGTTGTATATAAGGTATGGTCTACATATCCCCTTTTTACAAAACCTCCTGCTAGGTATGCTGGGCTTCTATGCGCATCCACATGATCAGCACCGTTTTGTGCATCGTCTTCCAAAATGAACACTGCTGTTTCATTCCAAATGGGACTCGTTGCCAATGCCTCAATAAACATACCAACTGCTAAATCATTATCGGCTACGTGTGCATAAGGTGAAGGCCTGCCCAAACGAACTCCTTCAGTATGATCATTACCAAAACGAACCGTATTGAATTGCGGAACGGCTCCCTTGGCCAACAAGGAATCAAAATCACGTTTCCACATTCTGAATCGCATGGTGTCGGTTATATTCATATTGTATTCTGGAAAATACCGACAAAAATTACCTTTCAATACTGGCAAAGTCGGTTCGCCCAACCGCATAAATTCACCGTAGGTTCTAAAGCTCACTCCATACCGGTGACATTGATTCCAAATAAAGCCTCCTTTATTGTTTGCAATTTCTCTCTCTCCCTCACCACCATATGTTCCTCCTCTGCCGCCATAACTACTGGGCCAGGTTTTTTCTAAATAATCATTTGCTAACCCGCCCATGCTCCAATTGTGCCCATCAGCACTTACTTCTGCATTTACATAAAAGTTATCCAGCAAAACAAAAGACTCAGCTAACGCGTGCTGGTTTGGCGTTATTTTTCTACCAAACAACAAAAGAGAAGTATCTCCATTGCCTTGAGGTAAATCAGCAAGAACCTGATCGTACGTTCTATTTTCTTTGATCACATAAAAAACATACTTGATAGGAGATTTCATACCCGGTTTTTCAGGAATGGGATTTCCCATAGGTCTGGTTTCTGAAGCTTGTGTACTTCCTGTATAAGGAGTATTGGCATATACCCTGCGGGTTAACTGCTCAAGTTGTGTTTGAATTGGAGGCTGAATAATGCTCATGGTGCCTTGAAAAAGTCCGCCGATGTATTCTACCTGCGATCCATCTCTTACTTCAAATCCATGATGAATCACATCTTCTTTTTTACGAACCGGAGATGGTCCAAATGGATTGGCCTTTGAACTGAATCCTTTACCGTTGGCAACCCATATATTACCCTGAACGTAACGCACAGATGTTGGATACCAGCCTACGGGAATAAATCCTTTTGCAAAACTTTTTCCGGGAGTTTCCACATCAAAAACTGCCAAACAGTTATTATCAGCGTTTGCGATATACAATCTTTTTCTTACTGGATCTAAAGCAAGACTGTTTGTTGTTGATCCACTTGGAGAATTGGGATATAATGCAGCATCCAATGTTTCGATTACTCTTCTCGAAACGAGGTCAATCACAGAAACCGTATTGTCATTGGCATTGCATACATATAAAGTCTTGCCATCTGGACTTTGAAGCATCTCGTTGGGATTATCACCAACAGAGATGGCCGTTTTCCAGGTTTGATTGACCAAATCATAGCTTAATAATTTATCACAACCCCAACACGTGATGAATAATTCTTTTTTATCTACACTCAGTTTACAATCGTATGCTTCAGCATCCAACCCCAGTTTGGAAATTACTTTTTTAGAAATTAAATCAATGGTATATAGTTGTTTGTCTTCTCGAGTTACCACATACAATTTATTCCGACTTTCATCTAACGCAATACCAGAGGGACCAATCGCATTGGGCCAAGGTCTTCCCAACGAAATACTATCGGATCGAATTAATTTATTGCTGCTAACATCATATACCAAAATTCGATTGTCGTGGCCGCCAGCTACATATAGCTTTTTCTCGTCGCTACTAAATTGTAAGCCATACCAAGACTTCTCAATGATGTTGGAATCAATTA
>JAULVY010000078.1:2734-5983 GCA_032110825.1 Chitinophagaceae bacterium
AGACCCAACTTTAATTTAGGCCTATCGTTCACGAGCTTTTCTGAATTAAATTCAGAATAATAATATTGGAATCAATTATTTTCTGAGACTTTACATCGATCAGTTGAATACTCTGTACACTTTGACCGTTGTTGGTAACGGCAATGAATTTTGAATTTTTGCTCACGGCCAAATTGAGTGGAAGATCTCCCAATTGAAGCGACTTCCCAATCGGAGTAAGCTTCCATCCATTTGGTAACGTTACCGGAGCTGGGATCTTAAGCTCCTGAGCATATGCATACGATAGCATTCCGATGCAAATCCCAATCCAAACTTTTTTCATACTCTTATTTTATTTTTCCAAAACTATAGGCAACCTGAATCGACGCTGCTCTTCCCATACCGTTTATACCGGATCCATGTGTTCTGTAATCTACATTAAACAGATTGGAAAAATATAAACGCAACATGATCTTTTTATGATCAACAGAAGCAAAGCTGCTCAACACATTGAATCCAGGTGTACCCCCTTTGGGTATTCGATTGTCATCTTTATCGCCTTGAGCTAACCTACGTTGAGGTGAAGCATAATCATGAATAAATCCTACGTTGAAAATACGGTTTGTCCACATCAATACAATTCTAGCATTGAACGGAGGTATACGTCGCAAAGGCTCATTCTGAGTTGTGTTTTGTCCGTACAATTGAGTAGCCATCCCGGTGATAGATAATCCTTTCACAGGCTCGATGCCGGTTTCAAATTCCCATCCCCGAATAAATCCTTTTTCGCTGTTTTCCTTTCTGTACACCGAATACCCATTGATTACCTCTGCTGTTTTAATCCGCGTAATGATATCTTGCAAAGAAGTATGAAAATACGAGAAGCTACCGCGAGATCGTTTTGAATTCCACTTGATACCCAATTCCCTGTTGATCGATTTTTCAGGTCTCAATTCATACGAAGGAACTTCATACCTAAAATCAACCAGTCCCAATGAACCCATATCATCAATATTGGGGGCACGGTAACCCGAACCCAAATTAGCATACACATTGAAATAAGAACCCAAGCGATAGGAAGCAGCAGATTGAAATACCAAGGCAGACGGTTGAATTAAAACATCTCCAAGTGTAGCTTCTTTTATTCCAATTCGGTATACATGGTATCGAGCACCTGCCTCAAAATTCCATTTCTTTAATTCGAAATGATGCAGGGTATACAAGGCAGCATGACGAAAAAATGAACCATCGGGGTAAAGACCTCTCTTTTGTTGCGGACTTGAACTGCTGCTTAATAAGTCGGTATCATATCGTTCACTGAATACACGATCTTGATACAACTCAACACCGCTATTTGCATTCCATATCCTTGAAAAAAGAGTATAAAAATCTGCCCCGGCAGAAATACCATTCACCTTATCCATTTCTTTTCTTCTCACGGTTGAGCCATTCTTTTCTGAGAACCGGGTTTCTCCTATTTGTTGATTGGCTGCGAACAATCTTATTCCTCTTAATAAACCCGAATTGTATTTTTTCTCTGCTTTTATATATCCCAGATTTCTCCAAATCGGATCAGAAGTATTGGTTTTGAAATTTTCTAAAACATATTTATGATATACCGGAACATCTTGCTGTTTCAAAGCAAAATATGCCGTTGTCAATTCCCAGTTTTTATTCAATTGGATTCTCAATTTGGTATTCCAGCCTCCCTCGTTGTACCCAGATGGAATTTGTATTCCAGTTGTCTCACCACCTTTTAAGTCGCCAAATTTTTTAATGGATGCACCAACGGTAAATGCAACTCGTTTAGAAGACAGATAAAAATCTGGTCGATATACCTGCTCCATATCATCTTCTGTAAATCGCAAATGCATGGATCCCCCCGTAAGTAAAGAATCTGAATACTCTGGTGTTTTGGATAATACATGAATAACACCTGTCATAGCATCACTCCCGTATTGAACGGCTCCGGACCCTTTTACTACTTCAACGCGTTGCATAATCAAGGGATCGATTAGATTCATGTATTGATTGGGACCATATCTAAATATGGCGTTGTTAACGCGAATCCCATCCATCAGAATCAAATTCTGATTGCCCGTCAAACCCCGAACAAAAGGTGAACCCCCTCCATGATTTGTTTTTTGAATGAATAGCCCAGGTATCCCCGTCAACGACTCAGGTAATGTGCGATTCAAATTTTGAATTGCTTTTTTTTGATCAAGAACATAAACAGAAAACGGTAGCTCTTGAACCGCATGTTGATTTTTAGTGGCAGTTACTACCACTTCTTTCAGTGAAGCACTGCTATCCGTTTGAGAAAATACAGGGGAGATGGAACAAATCAGTCCACAAAAAAACAAGAGCCCGCGCATGAATATTTTATTTTTTTCCTTCTACTTGATAAACAAAATCAATCAATCCTTTAAAATAGGTTTGCTGATCATCGTACATCGCCATGTGACTTCCATTGGCACAATAGAGATAGGAACCGTTTTTGAATTGAGTTGACATCCACTTCATATGTTCAGGATCCATGGTATCGTGCTGAGCGCCAACAACCAAAGTGGGAACGGTGATGGTAGACAACTCCTTGCTTACGTCCCAGTTGGATAATCGACCAGCAATACCAAATTCACTTGGACCTTGCATCGTAACGTAGAGCGATTGATTCATTTTAGCAAATGATCTGTTCACCGGTTCCGGCCATTCAGCAGACGGCAATCGCAATATGTGTTTTTCATAATAATTTGGAATAAGGATTTCCATGTAACGAGGATTTGTATATGCTCCGCGAGCCTCCATAGCATTGATGGTATCCACCAAAGCTTGATCCATTTGCTTGGCAAGTACTTCATCAGCATACTTTCCATAAGCAGGGCAACTCGACATCATATTCGAAATAACCAATGCCTTCAAATTCTGCTGATACTTCAACGCATATTGCATTGCAAGTATCCCACCCCAGGAATGCCCCAATAAATAAAAGTTTTCTTTGTCTAGCTTCAGGGCTGTTCTGACTTGCTCTACTTCTTCAACAAATCGATTTAGATCCCAATACGCCGTATCATTGGGATTGTCGGAGAGCCCACAACCCAATTGATCGTAATAAATAAATTCAACACCTTCTTGTGGAAGAAAATTTTCAAAGCATTCAAAGTATTCGTGTGTTCCACCCGGACCACCGTTGAGCAAAAGAATTTTTGTTTTGGGATTATTCCCAAATCGTTTGGTCCAAATCTTAAATTTCTTTCCAAAACTTTCAATCTC
>JAULVY010000079.1:0-15136 GCA_032110825.1 Chitinophagaceae bacterium
GTTTTGTGTTTGGTATAAACATCAGAAAGCAGAATGGTTTTTCCATTGTTGCGTTTGCTTTCATCAGCAGCTTCCATGAATGTATATATTTCAAGGGTTTCTTCCGGACTAATTGGGAGGTTCCCGGATTTAAAAAATTTGATAATCGTATCCAATAGATTATCGTATCCTTGATAAGGACCGAGCGGCATTACGCCTTTTTCTCCGTAAACGATTCCACCGTATTCGTGTTTGCCAGTTCGTGTTCCTCGAAAGGTTCCAATTCTTCCATCGTTCCTTCTGTTTGTGTTCTGGTAACCGATGTACAACCTGTTCCCATTACGGTGTAGAGCGTTTCAACACCATGGATTCCATACCAGAAGAGATCGGGATGTGTTTTTTCCAAGGTAGCTGGACTAAAACAATCGGCACCCAATACCTTACCCATTTTCCCTGCTGCCGCCTCTTGTGCTGAACTCATGTATCGAAGCGAAGAGCTGGAGAAAAAAGGGACATTCAGTTTTTTTGAGATGGAATAGAGGGCTATGGCGTCGGCCAAATTGCCTGCAACGGGTTTATCGATGAAAAGGGGTTTGCCAGCTTTCATCACTTGAAGACCTTGCTTCAAATGAGGGCGACCATCGTTGGTTTCAAGTAAAACAAAATCAACTTTTTGTAAAAGGGTGTCAATAGAATCAACAATCTCGACATTCAATTTTTTTACTTCTTCGATGTATCCGGGGATACGTTTAACGGAGGATTCTATGTCTGCACTGCCTGGAGGATATGCAGCCAAGATGCTGAATCCTTTGTATTTCTCTAGAGGAGAAGCTTGATTCAATGCCTTTGTGAATGCAATGCTGTGTGAAGTATCAAGGCCGATGATACCAATTTTTCCAGCGCTTTTATTTGATTGGGATGATCCCCATGTTGGAAATTGAGAGATACCCAAAGTTCCGCCGATCATACCGGCTTGCGTGATAAATTTCCTTCTGCTGATATTTTTTTTCATACGCAAATCTTCGTTAAGCAAGCTTGAATCAATTTACATCAGTTTGCGTAATTTTCTATTTATTTCACCTTCAAAATAAGATCTATGCCAACACGTAGAAATTTCATACGAGCATTTTCAGTTCCCTTGCTTGCTATCCCTGCTCACTCGGTTCATACGAATACAATTTTTACAGAAGACAAAGTATTGAAGGTGGCACTTATGGGCTTGGGGAGTTATGCTTCCCGTGTAGCGGATGCCATGAAAGACTGCAAGCGTGCACGAATTACCGGTTTGATTAGTGGTACACCAGCCAAACTAAGTTCATGGGGAGAGAAATATGGAGTTCCTGAATCCAGCAGGTATAGTTATGAGCAAGTTGATTCCATAGCCAACAATTCTGAAATTGATGCGGTATATATTCTAACACCAAATTCTTTGCATTACACGCATGTATTGCAGATTGCCAAAGCTGGGAAGCATGTTTTTGTAGAAAAACCCATGGCCTTGAATGCTAAGCAAGCCAAAGAAATGATTCAAGCGTGTAAAAAAGCCAATGTTCATTTGTTGGTGGGGTATCGTATGCATTTTGAAGCCAAGACCTTAGAAGTGGTGAACATGCGGACGACAGGGGAGTTTGGGAAGATTTTATTTTTTCAGGGCTTAAGTGGATTTAAGATTGGCAACCCGAATCAATGGAGATTGGATGCAGCATTGGCCGGAGGGGGTTCCATGATGGATATCGGTATTTATTCGGTCAATGGATCCCGGTATATGATAGGAGAGGATCCTATTTGGGTAACGGCTCAAGAAACTAAGACAGATCCAGTGAAGTTCAAAGCAGGAGTAGATGAAACGATTCAGTTTCAGTTGGGATTTCCCGGAGGTGCGGTTGCTTCGTGCTTATCCACTTACTCCATGAATAACTTGGATCGATTTTTTGTGAATGGAGAAAAGGGTTTTGCTGAGTTGATGCCATCCACCGGTTATGGTCCCATTAAAGGAAAGACACACAAAGGAGAACTCATGCATCCGCATATAACCCATCAAACAGTGCAAATGGATGAGTTTGCTGCAATTGTATTGGATGGGAAAAAGCCTGTAGTTGCCGTAGATGGAGAAGAAGGTTGGAAAGATATGATTATCGTTGATGCCATTTATAAAGCTGTAAAAACAGGAACAAAAGTTCAGATCAGTTATTCCTGATTCAAGCGTTGTTTTTCCATTTCACTAAAACAGTATTGCCAATTTGGTAATAGTGTTCAGCTGAATGAATTTGAAGTGAAATGCTGTTACTGGAAATGGTATATCGTGTATATGGGCCACAAAAGTTTTTTGATTTTATTTCTCCTTTGAGTCCAGAATTATTGTTAATTGAAAATTCAAATTCTTCAGGTCGTAAATAGGTTCTATTGTTTGGAATTTCAAGTATCGATCTTAATTCTTTTTGATCTTCATCTATTCGCAGGAATGGTCCTAAAAGCGAGGCTGCATAATCGTTTGAAGGAGTTAGGTATATTGCTGTGGGTGATCCGGACTGGATGATTTCTCCGTCTTTCATCAGCAGAATGCGTTCTGCCCAAGAGAGCACATCTACCGGATCGTGCGAAACTAAAATGCAGGTGATGTTGTTTTGAGATGTGATGGCATGAATGACTTCATTCATCATCATCTTGTTTTGCATATCTAAGTTGGTAAAGGGCTCGTCTAAGAGCAATAATCGAGGTTTGGAAACAAGTGTTTTTGCCAGTGCCACACGTTGTCTTTCTCCACCGGATAGTTCGTTTGTTTTTCGAAACAGTACATGATTAATTTTGCAGTCTTGAGTAATAGTATTTCGTTCGTCATCAGAAACTTTACTGGCCATCTCCAAAAGTTCATGAACGAAATAATTGTTTCGAAGTTCAAAATGTTGAGACAGGTATGCGATTGCTGGGTGACCGGGGATGAGTACTTCATCTGGGCCTTTTAGGATTGTGTTTTCGAACTCAACAGATCCAGATGATGGTTGTATAAGTCCGGCTATAATTTTTAGCAGTGTGCTTTTCCCTGAACCCGTTTCGCCCATGATGGCTAGTTTCTCGTTTTGATCAACAAAAAAGCTAGTTGGTTGCAATGCAATCCGCGAGTTTTCTTTTCTACTGATTAGATCGACTTTTAAAAGATGCATTGCAGCAAAGGTATAAGAAGGTGGTGTAAAGAATGGTTGGTTGTAGATCTAAAAGAAATTTATTTTTTTTATAAGAAGTTCGTCAATGCCATTTGATGATATTTTTTGATGTAATTTTCCAATATACAAAGCCTTAAATAATTCTCTAAATGGTTAAAAAAATACTTTTTGCACTGGCCGTACTCTTGGTTTTATTCGTAGGCTTAACCTTTACCCATCCTTTATCTCATCTTAGAAATTTTGCTGTTTGGGGTGCTCATACCATACACGATTACAAAACGCATCCAACACGTGTTGTTTCTAAATCAGATACTCCTCAACCATGGGCCTATGATTCAATCTACAATCAAAAAACGATACCAGATCGTTTGATGACCATCATCGACTCCAATGATACCCATGCGTTTCTTGTTATTCAAGACGGTAAACTTTTGTATGAAAAGTATTGGGATGGATACGACAGCGCACGTTTGAGCGGATCTTTTTCCGCAGCAAAAAGTATTGTATCTCTTTTGATTGGTATCGCATTGGATGAAGAAAAAATAAAATCAATTGATGAACCCGTTGCTAATTATATCGAACATTTTAAATCCAATGGCCTACAGAAGATTCGTATCAAAGATCTTCTAACTATGAGTTCGGGAACCAATTATAATGAAGGGGATAAGGGCTACTTCAGTTTAAATGCATCGGCTTATTATGGTGATGACATGGAGTATTTGATTTCTCGTATGGAAAGAGCTGAAGAGCCAGGTGTATACTGGCAATACCGCAGTGGGGATACCCAGGTGTTGGGATTGATTGTAGAAACCGTATTTGGAAAAACAATTTCTGAATTGGTTTCCGAGCGATTTGCTCAACCCATGGGAGCTGAGGCAGATGCACTTTGGTTATTGGATGGATCCGAGAAACATGAAAAAGCTTTTTGTTGTTACAATGCTATTGCGCGTGATTATGCACGATTCGGTCAATTGGTTTTAAACAAAGGAAGTTGGAACGGCAAGCAATTGATTTCTGAGAAGTATATATCGGATGCTACATCAGCTGCATCCTATTTGAAAGATAGATCTGAAAATGATAATCCTGTTGATTACTACGGCTATCAATATTGGATTGTCAATCACATGGGAGTTAAAACGATTGCGCAAAACGGCCTATTTGGTCAATACGTTTACATCATTCCTTCTAAAAATGCAGTGGTAGTTAGATTGGGGGAGTCTAAAGTAATCAAGCCAATTCACCACCACCAACCCGAAAATTATTCCTACATCGAAGCAGCGCTATCTATTTTAGACTAATACCGATTTATCTTGCAGGTATGGAAATAGGAATTGACAGTTTCGCTGCCATGATCAGTGGCGAAAGTAGCCGAATCATCGATGATGTAGATGCCATGAATCAGTTGCTAGACCGGATTGAGCTTGCTGATCAGGTTGGCTTGGATTTTTTTGGTATTGGCGAGCACCACCGCAAAGGATTTTTGGATTCGGCGCCTGCTGTTATTTTAGGTGCTGCTGCAGCTAGAACAAAAAACATACGGTTGGCATCAGCCGTTGCTGTACTTAGTGCTGCTGATCCTGTTCGCGTATTTCAACAATTCTCTACGTTGGATTTAATTTCCAAGGGACGTGCTGAAATGGTTGTAGGAAGAGGTTCATTTATCGATGCATTCCCTCTTTTTGGATATGATTTAAAAGAGTATGATGATCTGTTTGTTGAGAAATTGGATTTACTTTTAAAGATTCGGGATCAAGAATATGTAACATGGTCTGGCAAGTATCGCCCAGCCATGCGCAATCAGCCGGTCTATCCACGACCGCTTCAAGATCCATTCCCAATTTGGTTGGGAGTGGGGGGCACTCCAGAATCTTTTGTTAGAGCCGGTGTATTGGGATTGCCTTTGATGGTTGCTATTATTGGGGGTGAAACACATCATTTCAAACCTCTGGTTGATTTATACCGAGAGGCGTGGATTAAAAGTGGACATCCAATTGAAAACATGAAAGTGGGTATGCACTCCTTAGGTTATGTAGCAGAAACTTCAGAAAAAGCCAGAGAGATGTTTTATCCTGGATATGCAGCATCTATGAATAAAATTGGCTTGGAACGTGGCTGGCCTCCCATGAGCAAAGGACGCTTTGAAGCACAAATGGGCCCACGCGGGGCATTGCTTGTTGGAAGTCCCGAAGAGGTTGCTGAAAAAATATACCGACACTCCCAAGCACTTGGCGGTCTTTACCGATTAACATTTCAGTTGGATACCGCAGAACTTCCACACGAGGAGTTGAAAAACACAATTGAAATTATTGGTAAGCAAGTGAAACCCTTGCTTCACGACAAATAAAAATGTCTCGCGAAGAGCGAGACATTGTATAATCGATTTTATTTCTTGATGGCGATCAGGATTTGATTTCCCATCCTGGCCTGTAGGGGCGAGAAACAAACTGATTGGCATCTTCAAAATTGGTAATCTTCATGGAGTTTCCATCCCATAATAGTTTTTTACGACCATAAAAATCAAATCCATTTCTTCCGGCAGCTCCTTTGATTTCCTTGCGAAGCATGTAACTTCTGATTGCAAGATTACCCATTAGTACCGTTTCTGTAAGGGGACCTGAATAGTCAAAGGAAGAGGTTAGTTCTTTATGCTGTTTGCTGTTGAAACCCGATTTGCAAGCTTCGGTCCATGAAATCTGATGTCCAAATTCAGGAAGTGGCTTGGGTGCATTTGCATCGGGAGCTGGAATTGGCATTTCCATTTTATCTCCGTTGTTGAAATATATTTTTGGTTTATTTCCATACATATCAATCACCATCAATCCTTTGCTTCCATGTAAATACACGCCATTTGCTCCACCTCCGTCTGTACTTAGTGGTTCGTTTGCCGGCAATTGATCGGGATGGAAAGGTCTAAGTCCACCATCCATCCATACCATCTTCATTGGAATTTTATTTTTCTTGGTTGAAGGGAATTTGATTTCAACCAAAGCAGATGGAGGGCATCCTTCCGGAATCCATTCAGGTGTCCAGTCTTTGATGAATACCTGGCCTACGCTGCATTCCACTTCTGTGGGATAGCCCAATCCCAAGATTCGAAATGCAGAATCAATGGTATGGCATCCAATATCACCCAATGCTCCAGTTCCAAAATTCCACCAACCTCTCCATTTGAATGGATGATACAGCGGATTGTAATCAACATATTCAGCTGGGCCTAACCAAATATCCCAATCGGCAGCTGACATGGAAGCAGGGAGAGCTGGTTTATCTTTAGGCACTGGAATACCTTGGGGCCATACTGGTCTGTTGGTCCAGATTTCAACTTTGTTCACATTACCGATTAATCCTTTATCAAACCATTCCATTGCTACTTTTTGAGCAGGGTTTGATGCGCCTTGGTTTCCCATTTGCGTTACTACTTTGTATTTGCGTGCTGCTTCGGTAAGCATGCGTGCTTCTGCAATATTGTGCGTGAGTGGTTTTTGTACGTATACGTGCTTACCCATTTGCATGCACGCCATGGCTGCATATGCGTGAAAATGATCAGGTGTTGAAATCGTTACTGCATCGATATCTTTTCCAGATTGCTCAAGCATCACACGGAAATCGCGGTATTTCTTCGCATTAGGAAATTTTTCAATCGCAGGCTTACAGCGATCCCAATCTACATCGGTAAAGGCTACAACATTGTTAACGCCATTATTCCAAGAGTTGAAAAGATCCGATTGTCCTTTTCCTCCGGCACCAATAGCAGCGATATTTAGTTTATCGCTTGGTGCAGTATATCCCTTTCCAATAACGTGTCTGGGTACAATAAAAAAACCAGCTGCAGCAGCTGAACTTTGTTGAAGAAATCGTCTTCTGTTGTTTTGTTTTGGCATGGCAAATCGTTTTAATGTTGTTGGATGTTGAATTTATGCAAAAATTGCGTTACCTCTTTGTTAGCGGGGGATAAAAATTGGGTAAATTCAAAAAATATTCTGACCTACCATGCGAAATTCATTTATTACACTGATACTATCGGTTGGTGTATTTTTCCAATCGGGCTCCGCGCAAGCCATACATCCGGATTTGTTGAAAAAAGGATGGCCTGCATCTTGGATTAGTTGTCCAGAAATACCTCAACGTGATTATGGAGTTTATCATTTCAGAAAAGTGTTTAAGGTAGATACACTTAAGCAAACCTTTATTGTGCATGTTTCTGCAGACAACCGGTATCGTTTGTTTGTTAACGGTACTGCTGTTTGCAGTGGACCGGCAAGGGGAGATTTATACAATTGGTATTTTGAAACCATTGATATTGCACCTTATCTGAAGGAGGGCCAGAATACCATTGCAGCCTTGGTTTGGAATATGGGGGTTCATGCGCCTGTTGCACAGATTTCTAATCAAACAGCTTTTGTTTTACAGGGCAATACAGATGCTGAAAAGGCCATCAATACAAATGAAACATGGAAAGTGATCAAAAATGAAGCGTATGATCCTTGTTCCATGAACAATGGACGTTTGCTTCAAACCTATATGGTTATTGGTCCGGGTGATTCTGTTCATGCTGCCCGCTATCCATGGGGTTGGGAGAAGCAAACTTTTGCTGATACGGTAAAGTGGAAGCCAGCAGTTAAAATAGCAGGCCCTATTACCCATGGGTATGGTACGGATAATTTATGGACACTCAAGCCCAGAAATATTCCATTGATGTTTGAGCGGATGCAACGCATACCTGTTGTTCGCAGGTCAACTGTTTCTGGTGTACACGATGGTTTTTTAAAAGGAACAAAATCTCTTGTTATCCCAGCGAAGCAAACGGTTACTATCTTGTTGGATCAATCTTTCAATACTGTTGCTTATCCAGAGTTGATAACCAGTGGAGGTAAAGGATCAGTCATTCGAATGACTTATGCTGAGTCGTTATTTATAGATACGAATCTTTTGAAGAAAGACAGTATTAAGAACAAAGAATTAATAGAACGCTCTCGTCATGCGTTTGCAAAGGGCAATCGAAATGAAATTGAAGGGAAATACATCAAAGGGAATTACGACGTCTTCATGCCGGATGGCACAGGTAAAAGAACATTTAGGCCTTTGTGGTTCAGAACCTATCGATATGTTCAATTGGATATTACTACTGCGGATACTCCTTTGGAGATCGATGATTTCTATGGATTGGCAACGGGATATCCATTTGAAGTGAAGTCGAGCTTCAAAAGCAACGACTCTTCTTTGCAAGCAATTTGGGATGTGGGTTGGAGAACTGCACAACTTTGTGCGGGTGAAACGTATTTTGATTGTCCCTATTATGAACAACTGCAGTATGAAGGCGATACACGTATTCAATCGCTTATCTCTTTGTATGTTACTGGGGATGATCGGTTGATGCGAAAGGCAATTTTTGATTTTTATCATTCGCGGGTTCCGGAAGGGCTAACGCAGGGGAGATATCCCAGCAATAGACTGCAAGTGATTCCGCCATTTTCCCTTTATTGGATTTCCATGCTGTATGATTATTGGATGCACAGGCCTGATGACGGGTTGGTACAATCGATGTTGATTCCTGCTATGGGAATTTTGGATTGGTATGAAAAGCAAATTGATTCTAAAAAAATGATGTTGGGACCAATGAAGTGGTGGAATTTTGTGGATTGGGATAGAAGCTTTCAAAGTGGAACTCCGCATGGAGCAACGGATGGAAATTCTTCGGTTATTGGCTTTCAGTATGCATATACGTTGAGGCAGGCCGCTTCTTTGTTTGATCATTATGGAAAGAAAAATGAAGCTGTTCATTATTTGGATCTTGCCAATCGACTTGGGAAAGCGACGTATGATTCATGTTTTGATGCACAGCGAGGTGTTCTTGCCAACACTCCTGAAAAGAAAAAATTCAGTCAGCATGCCAGCATCATGGCTGTATTATCGGAAAGTGTTCCACAGTCGGATTGGGCTCCTTTAATGAAACGTGTAATTTCAGACACCGGGTTGAGTCAGGCTACTTTTTATTATCGATTTTATTTGATGCGTGCATTGAAAAAAGCGGGGATGGCTGATATGTATTATGCACAATTAAAACCATGGAGGGAGATGTTGGAAAATGGACTTACTACATTTGCCGAAGAACCTGATCCCACTCGCTCCGATTGTCATGCTTGGAGTTCTAGTCCCAATTACGATTTTTTCTCTACCATCTGTGGAATCAATCCCAGTAAGTCCGGATTTTCTGAAGTTCAGATTGAGCCAGCTTTAGGAAGTCTTACTGAAGTGAATGCATATATGCCACATCCCAGTGGAGTGATTAAAGTAACCCTGAAAAAAACATCAGGTGGTGGAATAGCAGGGGATGTTGAGCTTCCAAGTTCGGTGAAGGGAAATTTTATTTGGAAGGGCAAGAAGCTTGCACTCCAAGGGGGCAAGCAGAAAGTAGAATTGAATTAGTTTAGATCAGTTGATTTATTATTAATACTCCGATCAATCCCATGATGGAAACTATGGTTTCCATAAGACTCCATGATTTGAAGGTATCCCTCATGCTCAGGTTGAAGTATTCTTTAAACAACCAGAAGCCAGAGTCGTTTACATGAGAAAACATCAGACTGCCTGAACCTACTGCCAATACCATCAGTCCCGGATCGGTATGTGTGCTGATAACCAAGGGAGCAATAATTCCGGCCGTGGTTAATCCTGCTACGGTAGCGGATCCCATGGCAACACGGATAATGGCTGCAATCAACCATCCTAAGAACAAGGGAGGTAAAGAGAGTTGAGTAAAAGCTGCGGCTAGTTCAGTGCTTACACCGGAGTCTACAAAGATTTGTTTCAATGCACCGGCGCCCGATACGATTAAAATAATGACTAAAATATCTTTTACAGAGTCGGTATAGATATTCATGATCTCTGTAATTTTTTTGCCTTTAAAAAGGCCCAATGAAAACGTAGCGTATCCAAGCGAGACGAGCATCAGCATACCGGGGTCTGATAGAAATCGAATGAATACGTTTTCTGATGTTTGATTTTGCTCTAGTTGTAAAATAGTTGAAATCAATAAAATCAAAACGGGAAGTAAACATGTAAAAATGCTGTTTGCAAAACCGGGAAGTTCTTCTTCTGCTAAAATTTTAGGTTTAAATGTTTGAAGAGGTTCGGTGGTTATGTTTTTCAATGTTTTTGCAAATAGTGGTCCAGCTACAATAATGGTTGGAATGGCAATGCAAATTCCATAGAGCAAAGTCATACCCATATCAGCATTGAGTTGAGTTACCAATGCAGCCGGAGAAGGATGGGGTGGCAGTAGACCATGTGTTGTAGAAAGCGCAGCCAACAAAGGAATACCTACATAAACTGCAGGGAGTTTTACACGGTAAACAATAGAAAAAATAAGAGGCACCAACAAAACGAATCCCACGTTATAAAAAAGGGGAATGCCCACAATAAATCCGGTCATGACCAAGGCCCAAGAAATATAGCGAACACCAAAAACACGCAAGAGTACATCGCTGATTTTCTGTGCGGCTCCAGATTCTGCGACCAGCTTGCCAATCATGGCTCCAAAAAGTAAGATCATCATGAGTGATCCCAAGGTATCTCCAACACCTTTTTGAATAGATCCAGGAATTTTCTCAAGTGGAAGGCCAAGTAAAAGTCCGGATACAGTAGCAACAAGTACAAAAGAGATAAACGTATTTAGTTTAAGCCACGAAATAAGTAGGATTAAGAGTATGATGCAACATGTAATGATGACAAAAAGCATGTGTTTGGTTTTAAGAGGTTTTGTTACAGCGAAAACGTTTTATTAAGATAATGCATCCCGTTAACCGGAAGAAGATTTTTTTCTCTACTTTGTATAAAGAATTTTTACGTAGTCTTTCAATTGGTTCAAATGAATGAGCGTCGTCGTTTTTTAAAATCTGCAGCTGCTGCAAGTGGCTTGTCTGTGCTGTCTTCGTTTAAACAGCCTGAAATCCAATCCAGTATAGTGCCTCCACGCATTCGTTTTTCTGTAATCAGTATCAATCACAGTCATATTTATGGCATGTGCAATAGTGTAATCAAGGGAGGGGGAGAACTGGTTGCTGTATATGCGAAAGAGGCGGATTTGCTTGCGCAGTTTATCAAAAGTTTTCCGCAAGTGAAAGTAGTAGCTGATCCAAAGGAGATTTTGGAAGATCAATCCATCCAATTGGTTTTGAGTTCAGGTATTCCCAATGAAAGAGCACCGTTAGGGATTGAGGTGATGAAGCATGGAAAGGATTTCTTGGTTGATAAGCCCGGTATAACCAGTTTGGCACAGTTGGCAATGGCACGGAAAGTACAAAAGGAGACCAAGCGTATTTATTCCATCATGTACAGTGAGCGATTTGAAAATCGGGCTACCATCAAAGCATCTGAATTGGTAAAAGAAGGTGCGATAGGGAAAGTGGTGCAGACCATTGGATTGGGTCCACATCGGGTAAATCCCAAATCTCGACCCGAGTGGTTTTGGGATAAGTCTAAATTTGGAGGGATCATTTGCGATATAGGTTCACATCAGTTTGATCAGTATCTCCATTTTACGGGAACTACCGAAGCTGAAGTGGTTGCTTCTCAGGTTGGAAATGTGAATCACAAAGATCGTCTTGGTTTTGAAGACTTTGGAGATGTGATGTTGAAAGGCAATGGTGGTGTGGGCTATATCCGTGTGGATTGGTTTACACCTGATGGATTGAAAACTTGGGGAGATGGGCGGTTGACCATTTTAGGGACTGAAGGGTTCATCGAGATTAGAAAGAATATCGACATTGCCCGATACAATTCAGGGAATCATTTGTATATGGCTAATAACAAAGAAACGGTATACATCGATTGTAAAGATGTGGAGCTCCCATTTGGTAGACAATTTGTAGATGATGTGTTGAATCGGACCGAAACAGCGATGACGCAGGTGCATTGTTTTTTGGCTATGGAATTGGCGCTTAAAGCGCAACAGTCAGCAAAAAAAATCTAAATACATAAAATAAAAACATATGAATACAAGACGTGGTTTTATACAGAAAGCTGGAATGGGATTGGCGAGCGTAGCTGCAATTCCATCTTTGAGCAATGCCTCTTCTATATTGAATTCAGCAGCAAAATCGGGTGCTGATTTCCCCTTGGGATTTGCTGGCTATTCTTTTCTGCGATTTGATTTGGACAAGACCATTGCCATGATGAATAGACTTGGAGTGAAAAATCTTTCTCTAAAAGAATTTCATCTTCCATTGAAAAGCAATCAGCAGGCTGTTGATGCCGTTCGAAAAAAATTATCAGATGGCGGAATTACGATGTATACTGTTGGTGTTGTTTATATGCGTACCCAGGAAGCTGTTGATCAAGCATTTTCCTATGCACAGATGTGTGGCGTGAACATGATTGTAGGAGTGCCTAACCCCGAATTGCTTGAATATACAGAACAAAAAGTAAAAGCTACGAATATCCGCATGGCAATTCACAACCATGGTCCGGAAGATAAACTATATCCAAGCCCTAAAGATGTATACGATCGTATCAAAGGGATGGATTCAAGAATGGGACTTTGCATCGACATCGGTCATACCTTACGAGCAGGAGTTTTACCTGAAAAAGCAGTTGTAGAATACAAGGATCGTCTTTTTGATTTGCATGTGAAGGATGTTACTGCCATGCAAAAAGATGCTAAAGTGATTGAAATTGGAAGAGGGGCTATTGATATTCCTGCTTTTGTAAAAGCCCTTAAAAAAATCAACTATTCTGGAGTATTTAGCATTGAATACGAAAAAGACATGAATGATCCTATAGCAGGGATGGCTGAATCTGTAGGATACTTAAAGGGTGTATTGAAGATGTCGTGATTTAGAATTGACGATATTGCATCGTGATTAAACATATTGCTACAGTTGTTCTATTCCTATTAAGCGCTAGTAGGGCAGATGCAAGTAATACGCATCTTCAAATTGTTCTAGCAGATACCATTCCCAAGAAAGTATCCTTAGCTGAAATTGTTATTAAAGGCAAGAAGCCTCCGGTTACATTTAAAATAGATCGGCAAGTTTTTCGCGCATCAGAGTTTATGGGTGCGCAAAATGGAAGTGGTATTGATCTAATCAAAAATCTACCATCAGTTTCTGTTAATGCACAGGGTGAAATCAATTTTAGGGGTTCATCAAGTTTTCAGGTATTGATCAATGGCCGACCCACACAAGGTGATCCTTCTTTTGTCATTGGACAATTAGCGGCTTCATCCATTGAAAGTATAGAAGTTGTAAGTACTCCAGGTGCATCCTTTGATGCAGAGGGGAAGTCGGGTGTAATCAATATCATTACCAAAACTGCTCCTGAGAAAGGGGTAATGACTCAAGTGAATGTAATGACAGGAGCGCCTCCCTTCAATGATTTTGATAATGAGCGATACGATCAACCCCAACGGAGGTCTGTGGATTTATCCATGGGGTATCAAAAGGGCAAATGGGACTTGAGTGGGGGAATTAATTATTTGCGAAATGATCAGGCAGGCTATCGGGAAGGGGATGTATTTACTGTTCTCAACTCTGTAAAGACTTCATATCCTTCAGTTGGAGAGCGAAGTTTCAAGCGTTATAATTATGGCGGTAGGTTGAATGTGGCGTATGTTGCAAGCGATAAAAATCGCTATGATTTTTCATTGTATCGCGGATACCGTTTCCAGAGCCGAGTAGCGGACTTGCTTTATTCTAATTCCAAGAGTAATGTGTTTACAGGAAGCCTGATCAACTCTTTTGTATATTTTAATGAGAATACACAGGAAAAAAATGGAGTCTTTGATTTGTACGCTGTATCGGCATCAAATCGTTTGAAAGAAAATGTTTTACTGGATCAATCGCTTCAATACGAAGGCGCGCAACTGGAAGGGCTAACTACCAATACAAACTTTTCTTATCCAGGTTTAAGAGAGATTTATCAGGAAACCATCAATCCCAGTGCCAATCCGTTATCAGCCTATCGGTATAAATTGGATCTTACGATCAAAAAAGAGAAATCCAGTTTTTTAGTTGGGTATCAGTTTCGTTATGATATACAGAAAGGAAATTTTGAATACCGGTATCGAAATATAGGAGGTACTGATTTTTTAATTGATCCTCTTTTCACCAATAAGCTTGTTCTTCAAAACAATATACATGGTGGGTATTTTCAGTTTAACGGTGCTGCTTCAAACCTAAACTATCAAGTGGGCTTACGCGCAGAGCACATGAATAGAAGACTTTCATTTCAGGGAAGTAATGGAGAGCGACTTCGTTTACTGAATCTTTTTCCTTCGTATCGATTTGATTATGCGTTGAGTGAGAAAACGCATCTGAAGCACTCCTTTTCTCGTCGCATCAAGCGTACAAATAATTATGAGTTGAATCCTTTTCCTGAGCGAGAACATTCGGAGACGTTGGAAAAGGGGGATCCGTCCTTGTTGCCCGAACTCTCTGCTTTATGGGAGTTGGGAATTGAAAAGAAATTGAAGAAAGGAGTGCTTAGTTTTTCTGTGTATCATCAACGAATAAAAAATCCAATTCAACGGGTAAATAACGTCTTTAACGATAGTATATTGAATCGCATTTATACCAATGCGGGTCTGGCCAAGCAAACCGGCGTGGAATTTAATTTTTTATATCGCGTTGGGAAGAGATGGCAGATATCCGTTGGTGGAAATACTTATCGTTACGATATCAATGGAAGTTTGTTTAATTCCAGTTTGCCTTTCAGCAACGGAAGTTGGGTTTATGTGCTCAACTCAACGCAAACCATTACCCTGCCCTCCAATTGGTTTGTTCAATTGGGTATCAATTATCTTTCTTTACGCGCAACAGCACAGGGAGAAGATGGTGCTTTTTTTACCCCTAATCTTTCAGTAAAAAAATCAAGTACCAATAACCGTTGGAATTTTCAAATCAATTGGTTGTATATGGATGGGGGATTGGGTATATCCAATCGTCAACGAATTACAACAAAGGGTGCCGATTTTTATACAACTACCAATTATATTTATG
>JAULVY010000080.1:0-2436 GCA_032110825.1 Chitinophagaceae bacterium
CTACAATCTCTAGGGTAGCAAACAGCAAATATGTGGAAACTGATTTTGGTATTTTTCCCTTAAAATATTTCTTTTCCGAGGGATTGACCAACGAAGAAGGTGAAGAAGTAAGCAATCGTGAAATCAAAAAAATCTTGAGTGACGCCATCGGACAAGAGGACAAAGTAAAGCCCCTCACCGATGAAGCCTTGATGGACCTGCTCAAAGAAAAAGGCTACAACATCGCAAGACGCACCGTAGCCAAATACCGCGAACAACTCGGTATTCCGGTAGCTAGACTACGAAAAGAGATTTGATAGAGACCACGCGGATTAGTTCGGCAGGTGATCTAATTTTGCGTACTCGCTGTTCATGCTGATAAATTCCGGTATCAGCGTTTTCAAATTGCCCACCAAACTGATATCAGAAGACCCATTTAAAGCAGCGTGAGTAATAGTGTCCAACAAAGTGATAGACAATTCAACGGCGGGCCCTGAAACTTTTGCAATCATGATTTTAGGGTGATGTGTTGGTAATGTAGTTTCACTATCCGACAACAACTCCTCATACAACTTCTCACCTGGTCTCAATCCAGTTTCTATGATTTGAATATCCTTATTCGGAACAAATCCACTCAGTCTTATCATCTTCACGGCTAAATCGTAAATCTTCACAGGATCACCCATGTCGAAAACAAATATTTCCCCGCCCTTGCCCATAGTTGCAGCTTCAAAGACTAGTTGACAAGCCTCGGGAATTGTCATAAAATAACGAATTACGTCTTTGTGTGTCACAGTTAAAGGCTGTCTATTCTCAATCTGCTTGTGAAATAGAGGTATTACTGATCCATTTGAGCCCAAAACATTCCCAAAACGAGTAGTAATAAATTCCGTTTTACAAGACAATGCAAGGTTCTGTATCAAAATCTCAGCAGCGCGTTTTGTTGCACCCATTACGTTGGTTGGATTCACCGCCTTGTCCGTAGATATTAGAATGAATTTCTTAGTGTCATTTTTAATTGCATTTTCAGCCACAATACGTGTGCCTTCTACATTCACTTTCACTGCCTCCTTTGCGTTGATTTCCATCATTGGCACGTGCTTATAAGCAGCGGCATGAAACACTATCTCGGGCTTGTAGTTCTCAAATATCTCTTCAACACGATTCTCCCGCGTAACATCCCCTATTGCACAAATCAAATTATCCAGGCCGTTCGAGGTTGCTTTCAACTCCAAAAACAAATCGTTCATCGGCGTTTCTGCATTATCAAGCATCACCAATTTTGCTGGTTGATAAAATAAAATCTGCCTGCACAATTCGGAACCTATGGACCCAGCAGCGCCAGTAACTAAAACTACCTTGCCTTTGATTAATGACTGCAGGTTCTCGTTCTCTAAAGAAATCACCGAACGATTTAACAAATCCTCAATTTTTACCTTCTTGATCTGTTGACTCGATAAATTACCCCCAATCCATTCTTTTATATTAGGAACACGATGAAATTGCAAATTGCTTTCAATACACAAGTCACCAGCCCGATAAAAACTCGCACCCTTCAACGATTGTATTGACCAAATCACTTCCGTGACTTTGTTTTGTTCTAAAAATTCTGATTCGAATGCACGGTCTGAGGAATAAACACGCACGCCATCAATAGATTTGCCTTGCAATTTTGGATTGTCATCCACAAACCCTACAACATCCCTAAATGCTGACCGATCATTTTTAATCGCGTTGCGAACGGTTACTCCGGTTGTGCCTGCACCATAAATCAAAACTCCCTGGCCCTTCTTACTCGAGGGATTCAGTATGTATCTAGAATAAACAAGCTTAACAAATAATCTTACACCCGTAACAGACATCAGGAATGACACCGACTGAAGTATGATTAAATTAAACGAAAGTGTTTTTGTATCGAACAACCCCAATAAATTGAACAATCTGCTTAGGACGAGGATACTAATTGAGGCCAACACTGCCGCATATCCTAGACGCAATAAATCTCTAACCCCTGTATGCCTAAATGCGCCAATATTTGTTCTACAAATCAAAAAAGACAGCGCAAAACACACATTCAACAACAAGAACTCTTGAATTGAATTGAATGATGCCAATTTGTCGAAATCAAAATTGGTAATCAATAACTGCGAGGAAAAATAGGAAACGGTAACTAGCGATAAATCAATCAATAACACCAACCAAGTTGGAAGATGTTTTCGACTCAAAAACCGCACTACCCATATTTCCGCCCATGTTGGCATATTGTTACAAATGTCGCACAATAAGCAAGACGTATGTCTAATTCCAATAGTTGCTTGCCAACAATACAAGTAAATTTACAAAAAATTGGTCGCTTTGGCGGCGCTAAATCAATCCACGAATAGTTTTTGTTTGCGAATGACCTTGCCATCGCTGATGCGCTTCAGTACAGCCACATAAAAACCATCCGCCCAAGTT
>JAULVY010000081.1:0-7241 GCA_032110825.1 Chitinophagaceae bacterium
AGGGTATACATACGGTCCGCTATTGGGACTATTCTTCTTTGGAATCCTCACCAAAAGAAGATTGGGTAGCGGATATGGAGTAACTATGGTATGCCTATTAGCACCTGCCATCTGTTATTTTATTGGCAAAAATGCATCCCAGTGGCTCAATGGATACCAAATCGGCTTTGAAATGCTGCTTATCAATGGGTTGTTCACGTTTGCAGGCCTCTTTCTCTTATCAAAGAAGACCGACTGATTTTTGCATTTCTGAAACAGTTCTTCCTTGATGCTCTTGATCTAAGAGTGTAATTTTGCCAAATGGCACTTCATCTTGATCAAGCCTGCTTATATGCAGAACGGATGAGTTCAAAACAAGATGAGCTCCTTCTTGAAATCGATGCATATACCTCCGCAAATCATGCTGAGCCACATATGATCAGCGGGTCTTTACAGGGAATGTTCTTGACCATGGTAAGCAAAATGATTAGTCCCAAGAGAATTCTTGAAATAGGAACGCTTTCTGGATATAGTGCACTTTGCTTAGCCAAGGGTTTGCAAGAGGATGGTATGTTGCATACCATAGAAATTCGGGAAGAAGATGCCCAGATTGCCCAATCCTTCATTGATAAAAGTCAATGGACTGACAAAATAAAAATACATATTGGAAATGCTCATGAAGTTATCGATCAATTGAACGAGACCTGGGATCTGGTTTTTGTAGATGCCGATAAAACGGGATACGAAGCCTATTATGAAAAACTCATGATTATATTGTCCCCAGGAAGCTGGATGCTTTTTGATAATGTTTTTTTTCATGGACAGGCTTTAGAGGAAAATCCAAAAGGAAAAAATGCAAAAGCCATTGCTCAATTCAATCAACGAATTGCAGATGATGAACGAATAGAAAAACTAATGATACCATTGAGAGATGGACTTACACTAGTTCGAGTAAAATAAATGACAGGTATGAAGAAATGGATATTGAAATGTTTAATCGCACTGACAGTTCTGAATACACAACATATTCAGGCGCAAGAGTCACTGAACCCTTCTGTTGTAAAATACATAGAAACGTATGCAGTGCTGGCTATTAAAGAGATGAATAGAACTGGAGTACCGGCTTCAATCAAATTGGCGCAAGGTATTTTAGAAACCAAAGCCGGCGAAAGTGATTTGGTTTCTAAATCCAACAACCATTTTGGATTGAAATGTAAATCAACCTGGAGCGGTGGAAAAGTGTTTCACGACGATGATGAAGCGGGTGAATGTTTCAGAAAATATGCCAATGCCGAGGAATCATTTATTGATCACTCCAATTACTTAAAATCACAAACCCGCTACTCGTTTCTATTTGAATATTCCCCTGAAGATTATTCGTCTTGGGCTCATGGATTAAAAAAAGCAGGCTACGCTACCAATCCTGTATATGCACAAAACCTAATCAAATACATTGAAACATACAGGTTGAACGAACTACAACAATATATAGAAGAGGTGGAAGCAGTAGACGTAAGCACATACATAGAAGCGCTTAAAACTCCATTGCCAAAAAACACAACCGCTCAAACTACGGAAAGGAAAAGCAATTACCCTTCAGGTATATTTAAAATTAACGGGCTAAAAGTGATGTATGTAGAGAAAGGCACTTCCTTACTTTCGTTGGCAAAAAAACACAAATCTCATTTGTCGTCTCTCATTGCATTTAATGAGCTGCCTTCCTCAACCACAATCTTAGATAAAGATCAATTGGTTTATTTCGAAAGAAAAAAGAAAACGGGCAAATCTCCTTACCACCGTGTTCAAAAAGGAGAAACGGTAAAAGACATCAGTCAAGCTGAAGGCATTAGACTCAGCAGCCTTATGCAATTGAATAAACTAAAACCAGGCATGCAGCCTAAAGTTGGACAACAACTTTCTATGCAAGAACCTAAACAAAAAAGACCCCTGTTGGCAAAAAATTCATGAAAAAACAAGTTTTGAATAAAACCTTTGTTCCTTATTTAACTAAGGATGAAATTGATGATGCGGTATCCCGTCTGGCAATGTCGATCAATACCGATTATGCAGATAAAAACCCTTTGTTTATTGCTATTCTCAATGGAGCGTTCATGTTTGCATCGGATCTTTTTAAAAAAATAATTATTCCGGCAGAAATCAGCTTCATCAAACTCGCCTCCTACAAAGGAACAAAATCAACCGGTTCAGTAATTACGGCAATTGGTCTTGAAACAGATGTCTTTGACAGAGATGTTATTATTGTAGAGGATATTATTGATACCGGTAAAACGTTATCTGAATTTTTACCTCAGCTTAAACACCAACAACCCAAATCATTGAAAATCTGCTCACTTCTTCACAAAAAAGAAGCAATGCAATATCCTATTGCTATTGATTATTTGGGTTTTGAAATTCCAAACTTGTTCGTGGTTGGATATGGCTTGGATTACAATGGTCAGGGGCGAAATCTAGATCAAATCATGCAAATTGAACACTGATTACCCAAACATCTCTTTCACCTTGGTGAAAAAGCTTTTTTCATTTTTTTCTGGATTGGGTTGAAAGTTTTTTGCATCTTTCAACTTCTCCATCATGGTTTTTTCCTCTGCATTAAGCTCTTGCGGGGTCCATATGTTCACATGAATCAGCTGATCGCCTCGTTCGTAAGAATTGATGGAAGGAAATCCTTTGCCTTTTAAACGGAAGATTTTTCCACTTTGTGTTCCAGCTGGAATTTTAATCTTGGCTCTTCCATCGATGGTCGGGACTTCAATATTAGAGCCGAAAACTGCATCGGTGAAACTAATGTGCAAATCAAAAATCACGTTCAGGTTATCGCGCTGCAACTCAGGATGCTGCTCTTCTTCAATCAGCACAATCAGATCTCCGGGCGCGCCGCCTCTCTCACCAGCATTTCCCTTTCCACTAAGGCTTAACTGCATTCCCTCTTGCACACCAGCTGGAATATCAATAGTAACCGTTTCCTCTGAATACACCCTTCCCTCTCCCTTGCATGTTCCGCATTTGCTGGTTATGGTAGAACCCTCTCCGTTGCAAGTGGTACAGGTTCCAACCGTTTGCATCTGACCCAAAAACGTATTGGTCACTTTGCGCACTTGCCCACTTCCATTACATGAACTGCAGGTCTGGACTGCATTTTTATCTTTAGCTCCTGAACCACCACACGTAGAGCAGGGAGTGTACTTCTTAACTTTTACGGTTTTGTTGGCGCCCTTTGCAATTTCTTCATAATTCATTTTCAACTTGATTCTCAAGTTGCTTCCTTTCGTTCCCCTGGCTTTACCGCCGCTTCTTGAACGACCGCTGCCTCCAAAGAAACTTCCAAACAAATCGTCGCCGAAAATATCTCCAAAATTGCTGAAGATATCTTCCATATTCATTCCCTGACCTCCTCCAAAACCACGATTTCCATTTACACCTGCATGTCCAAATCGGTCGTACTGAGTTTTTTTCTCCGTATCGCTAAGTACTTCGTATGCTTCTGCAGCTTCTTTGAATTTCTCTTCTGCTGCTTTATCACCCGGGTTGCGATCAGGATGAAATTGCATAGCTACTTTTCGGTATGCTTTTTTGATTTCATCGGCAGATGCAGATTTCTGCACACCCAGTATTTCGTAATAATCTCTTTTGGACATAAGGAATGTTTAAGGCTGCTTACTTTCCAACAACCACTTTAGAAAAACGTATGATTTTATCGTTAAGCGTATAGCCTTTTTCCACTTCATCCACTACTCGTCCTTTCATCTTTTCATCGTTTACTGGAATTTCGGTAATGGCTTCGTGTAAATCAACATTGAACTCTTCACCTACGCTTTTCATTTCTCTCAACCCTTTTGCATGAAGTGTATTTCGGAGTTTAGAAAAAACCAATTGAACCCCCTGCTTGATTTGCTCTACATCAGTACTCTGATGCAATTGTTTTTCAGCTCGGTCGCAGTCATCTACAACTTCCAATAGAGATTGGATTACTTCTCTTCCGGCAGTTTGAATCAACTCTACTCTCTCCTTTGCATTCCTTCGTTTAAAATTATCAAAGTCGGCATAAAGTCGAAGAAACTTCTCTTTTTGTTCCTCAAGCTCCTTTTTAAGTTGATCTACCTCATTTTCGGGTACATCTCCGAGCTCATGCTCAGTATTGGTCTCCAACTCTTTTTCGTCCGGCTGTGTAAAATCTTTTTCTTCCATAGTGTCTGATTTAGCTTATTTACCTAACCAAATGGCTTGCCAAAGTAGAGATTTGAGCCAAATTGTCGGGTTTCAAGCGCGGAATGCGAATTTCCGGCATTTCCACGAAAGTTTACCTTTGCGCCATGAAGAAAGTGGTATTAAAGCGGAAAATAGCTCAACGGATAGCTAACGGACATCCCTGGGTATTTGGAAACGAGGTTGATTTAATGGATGATTCGCTGGCAGCAGGAGATATAGCAGAAGTATTTACCTACGATGGAAAGTTTATTGGAAAGGGCTATGTCAATCCAATTTCCCGAATACCGGTTCGTATTCTAACCCGCAACAAAAACGAAGAAATCAATGCTGATTTTTTTCATCAAAAAATCAGGGAAGCCTGGGAATACCGAAAGAAGCTAGGATATACGGAAAACTGCAGATTAATCTATGGAGAAGCAGATGGAATTCCTCAGTTGATTATTGATAAATTCAATGACTATTTTGTCATTCAAACCCTTTCATTTGGAATTGATTGTTGGAAAAAAGATATCGTTGCTGCTCTAGAAAAAATATTTTCTCCCAAAGGCATTTACGAGCGTAACGATGTTCCCGTAAGGGAGCTAGAAGGAATGGAGCAAAAAAAAGGATTCTTATCGGCGCCATTTGAAACAAAAATTGAAATCATCGAAAATGGACTCCGATTTAAAGTCGATTTAGATAAGGGCCAGAAAACAGGTTACTTTTTAGATCAGCGCGACAACCGAAGGGCAATCGAACATATCGCTAAAGGAGCGGATGTATTGGGTGCATTTTGTTATACCGGAACATTTGAAATTCACGCTGCCCATTATGGAGCCAAGCGGGTATTGGGCTTGGATATTTCAGAGTCCGCAGTGCAACAAGCAAAAGAAAATGCAACAATCAATAACCTAAACAATATTGATTTTCAGTGCATCAATGCTTTTGATGCACTGAAAGAATGGAGCAAAGAAGGAAAAAAATGGGATGTAGTTATGCTAGACCCCCCTTCGTTTACCAAGACCCGTGAAAACATACAAAAAGCGATAAGTGGATATAAGGAAATCAACCTGAGGGGAATGAAACTGATTAAACCCGGAGGATTTTTAGTTACATCTTCATGCACCAATTTGGTTCAGCCAGAATTGTTCTTAGACATCATAGACATGGCTGCCAAAGATGCAAGGAGAACACTGCGGCAAGTAGAGTTCAGAACGCAATCGTCTGATCACCCCATCATTCGCGGAATGGAAAACACCAATTACCTAAAATTCTTGATTGTTCAGGTGCTCTGATTATTTCAATGCACCAAGTGCTTCCTTGATGGCATCAAAATTGGGCATGTCTCCAGCACTTTCCAATACCTCTGCGTACTGGATTACTCCGTTTTTATCAACTACAAATGCCGCTCTTCTGGAAACACCCTTCATTTCATAGACAAACTCATCATAAAAAGCTCCGTAAGCCTGTGAAGTCGTTTTATTAAAATCAGAAAGCAGATTAAAATTATACTGCTGTTCTTCTTTGAATTTAGCTAGCGTATTTAAAGAATCTACAGATACACCTACCACTTCAGCATTTAAGGAAGTATACACATTTAGATTATCTCTTACAGAACATAATTCCTTTGTACATAGTCCGGTAAACGCCTGAGGAAAAAATAAAATCACGAGATTTTTTCCTTTGAAATCACTAAGAGCAACCTTATTTTTTTCGGTATTAAAAAGACTAAAATCTGGAGCTTGTTGACCTTTTTGTAACGACATATACATATTTAATGGTGATGAAATAATAAATTAATTAACGGCTGCAAATATAAAATGTTCAAATGATTGCCCGGAATTGCTTCAGAAAAGCAATGATTTCAAAAAAAGGGACTAAAATTTGGGGCAAAGCACAGGAGCATCGGCCCTTGCTCTTATGGCATGCCACGACATAGAAATTTCAAAACCTCCACGGTTTAAACTTGCCCTTGCTAACTTGGAAACATTGATATCGTAGCTAAGTCCAAATGAAAGTCGGTTTACATCCATTTTTAACACAGGTATAAACGCGTCGTTGTATCTATAATACATTCCGCCATGAACAGTGTAGTTCACGTCTCCCTCTGAACCAAAGACTTTAGAATACAACCCACCTGCGATAAGCTCTTGAAAAGGCATTTGCCGAGAATAATCACCATGAAAAGTAACATACGTAAACTCATCAAAATTCAATTTCAATCCCCCGGATAAAACAGTCTTCGGCAAATGCGGTATATCGCGATAAAATGAATTGGAAGGCTTATTAAAGTGATGATATGCCGCACCAGCAAAAAGATAGTGCTGCTCATCAGACCCGAATGAAGTATTAAAACTCATCCCCACAGACATATCGGTATATGCATACGAACCACGAAATGTTTCATTATCCGGCAAAAGATTGTCATACATGAAACCATCGTACTGACTATCTGTAGTAACACGTGAGCGATCAAGTCTTCTGTTTACCAAACCACCCATAAATCCCAACGAGAGATAGGACATCCGATTTGTGCTCAGCGCTTTATGGAAATTAACCGTAGGCAAAACGTGCACGGTTTGCAAATTCAATGATCCAGCTTTATCATAAAGCACTTGTCCACCTACCGTAAGATAATCTTGTCCCTTGCCAACCAAAAACTTATACTCTGCGTTGATAGAGCCCGTTTGAAAAGGATAGGTTATGCTTCCCCATTGGGTTCTGTAAACACCTTGAATACGAACATCCCCTTCGTAAATTCCAGCCAATGCGGGATTGCGAAGAAGCGGCGCTTCATAAAATTGCGAAAAGTGAAGATCCTGTGCCGATGCAACGCCAAGCTGAATTGTAAAAACAAAAGTTATAACGATACGAAAACTGATATGATTGATATTTTTTTTCACCTCACCAAGGTCACATCTCCTTTGATGGTAATTATCGTTCCATTTTCACAAAGCAAATCAATCATATATACATATACATCAGGGGTTACATAAGCGCCTGTTCTTTTACCATCCCAACCCGAAAGTTGATCGTTGGCTAAAAAATTATCTTTT
>JAULVY010000082.1:0-11897 GCA_032110825.1 Chitinophagaceae bacterium
TGGTATTCCCACTAAAATAGGATATGAAAAGGCCAATAATCCCTTTGTGAAGGGCAGTTAGAGGTATCGGTACAGAGGTTTAAGAATCGAAAGTTTGCTCAAGTCATCTTTCTCTTTTTTAAGCACAGTAACTAAAAAAATAAACAAGCATCCACTGCCAATTAAATGAAGGTAAAAGGGATCAATACCATTTTGACGCAATATAAAATGCAGACCAAATAATCCGAGTGCAAATAGAATATACAAGGCCCCACTTTTTAAATCATAGGGGATCGGATAGTATTTTTGTCCCCAGTAATAACTCATCACCATCATAGTGCCGTAGCAGCAGACCGTAGCAAAAGCGCATGCCCAGTATCCCCATATAGGAATGAAGAGGTAATTGATCAAAACAGTAATGACTGCTCCAGCAATAGTTATCCATGCACCGATCATGGTTTTATCACTGAGCTTATACCAAATCGACAGATTATAATAGATACCGAGAAAAAGTTTGGCCAACATCAAGATGGGCACGATCAATAATCCCTGAGCATATTCTGGATGGATGTGCACAGCCATGAAATATTTCCAGACGTCAAGAAAAAGTACAACTCCTAAAAAGCAAAAACAACAAGCAATAATGAATAAGCGCATGATGCGTGCATAGGTTTCAGGAGCTTTTTCGTGTTGTGCATGTTTAAAAAAGAAAGGCTCTGCACCCATGCGAAAGGTTTGAATGAATACCACAATCAAAACGGCAAGCTTGTAATTGGCGCTGTATATCCCATTGGCCGATCTGGCTTCCAATGCCGTTCCCGAATAGCGCAGCAAAATCAAGAACCGATCAATGGTTTCGTTGATCATTCCTCCGAATCCAACTACAATCAAAGGAGTGGAGTAGATAAAAATTTCTTGAATCAATTTTCGGTCTAACTCAAACCTAAATCCTTTGAATTCTTGAGTCAATAAGAGTAGGGTTATCAAACTTGCTCCTAACTGAGATAAAAAAACATATCCAATGCCAATTTCTGGGTCATATAGGGATGCCCATATGGATTGAGTATTGGATTCGTAGTCTGATTTACACAGGTAAAGAAAAAAAACAACACCACTAATGTTTAGCAGGATATTGGCAAGTTTGATTGTTGCAAATTTTTTAGGTCTTCCCTGATGCCTAAGTCGGGAAAAAGGAACAACAGCAAGCGTGTCTGCGGCAACAATCAAAATAACATAGAGAATGAATTTTTTTTGATCCCCCAAACTCATCATGGTAGCTAAACTCCCGCTGGGGATGTAGATCAAAGCACTCAAGATGAGGGTTGTGGTGAGCAGCAGTCCGAAGGTATTGTTGAATACTTTTGATTCTTCCGTTTTCTGACTGAATCGGAAATACGAAGTCTCCATCCCGTAGGTAAATACGATGTTCAAAAAAGCCGCCAATGCAAACAAAATAGAAATATCTCCAAATTCTGGCGAGGCATATATGCCTGCCAATAGAGGGGTTAGCAAATAATTGATAAACCTGCCAATGATATTGCTCAATCCATACCAAGCCGTTTGATTGGCCAATTGTCTGATAGAAGCCAACTGAAATCTTTTTTCAAATGTAAGCTATCTTCATCCAATCATTCTTGTTCCGGTTTCCATAATTTTAAGCTATAAACATTCTTCATGCGTGTTGTGATTCAACGGGTATCTCATGCTTCTGTAGCGGTAAATCAAAAGAAGACGGGGGCTATTGCTCAAGGTCTTTTGGTATTGATTGGAATTGAAGATGCTGATGATTCAACAGACGTGGATTGGTTGGTTTCCAAAATTGTCCAACTACGGATTTTTAATGATCCAACGGGTGTTATGAATCTCTCCGTAAAAGATATAGATGGAGGTATCTTAGTGGTTAGTCAGTTTACGTTGCATGCAGCAACCAAGAAAGGAAACCGACCTTCTTATATGCGAGCATCCAAAGCCGATACTGCCATACCTTTGTACGAGTCCTTTAAAGAAAAGTTATCAGTCGAATTAGGGAAACCAGTAGAAGCCGGTTTATTTGGTGCCGATATGAAAGTTGAATTATTGAATGATGGTCCCGTTACCATCTTTATGGATACTAAAAACAAAGAGTAATGACAATTTCTGGAGCACAACAGGAGGTAGATCAATGGATACAGACCATAGGAGTTCGGTATTTCAGTGAACTGACCAACATGGCTATTCTGACTGAAGAAGTTGGGGAGTTGGCTAGAATTATGGCCCGGAAATTCGGCGATCAGTCATTCAAAAAAAATGAATCTCCTGAAGCTTTGGCCGATGAAATGGCGGATGTTTTGTGGGTATTGATCTGCTTAGCCAATCAAACGGGAGTAGATCTAACCGAAGCCTTCAAAAAAAACATACAGAAAAAAACGGATCGCGATAAAGATCGTCATCAGAATAATCAAAAGTTGCAATAGACCACGAATAGCTGTACGGATATCATCAAGGGAGATTCTCATCTGAAGGTCATTTCATTATCTTTGCGGCATGGTAATCTCCGATCAACATAAATTTCAAGCGATCATTTCGCATGCCAAGGAATATGGATTTGTTTTCCCATCCAGTGAAATATACGATGGACTAAGCGCTGTATACGACTATGGACCATGGGGCAGTGAATTGAAAAAAAATATCCGGGAATCGTGGTGGAATGCGATGACGCGTATGCACGATAACATCGTTGGAATTGATGCTGCTATTTTCATGCATCCAACTACCTGGAAGGCATCTGGGCACGTAGATAATTTCAGTGACCCCATGATTGATAACAAAGATTCTAAAAAAAGATACCGTGTAGATCATTTGCTGGAGGGGTATGCAGAACAGCTGAGTCAAGGTGGTAAGTCGACAGAGGCAGAAGATATCCTTAAAAAAATGGATGATCTTTTGGCTGCGAACGACTTTACTGCATTGAAAACCTTGATTGATGATCACAACATCAAATGTGCTGTGAGTGGAACCTGTAATTGGACGGATGTTCGACAATTCAATCTGATGTTTTCAACTCAGTTGGGTTCTGTAGCAGAAGATTCTAATGAGATTTACCTCAGGCCAGAAACAGCACAAGGAATATTTGTGAATTTTCTGAATGTGCAAAAGTCGGCTCGAATGAAAATCCCATTCGGAATTGCACAAGTAGGTAAGGCCTTTCGCAATGAGATTGTAGCGCGACAATTCATTTTTCGTATGCGCGAGTTTGAGCAAATGGAAATGCAATTTTTTATTCGTCCGGGTTCACAAAAAGAGTGGTACGCCTATTGGAAAGAGGAGCGTCTGAAATGGCATCTTTCTTTAGGGTTTAACAAAGATCATTACCGGTATCATGATCACGTTAAACTTGCTCACTATGCTGATGCTGCAGTGGATATTGAATATGCGTTTCCGATTGGTTGGAAAGAAGTTGAAGGCATACACAGCAGAACTGATTTTGATTTGTCAAGTCATCAAAAGTTCAGCGGGAAAAAGCTTCAGTATTTTGATCCGGAAATCAATCAGAATTATGTTCCCTATGTAATTGAAACCTCAATTGGCTTGGATCGAATGTTTTTACTAACACTCTGTCATGCATATCAGGAAGAAAAATGGCAGAAGGAAGATGGATCTGAAGACAGTCGCGTTGTTTTGAAAATTCCTCCCAAGTTGGCTCCAATCAAACTCGCTATTCTTCCGCTCTTAAAAAAAGAAGGGTTGCCAGAAATTGCCAGAAGTATTTTATCTGATTGCAGAGAAGAGTTTTATTGTTTCTACGAAGAAAAAGATACCATTGGTAAACGATATCGAAGGATGGATGCATTGGGAACGCCTTTCTGTATTACAATTGATCATCAAACCAAGGAAGATCAAACCGTAACCATACGGTATCGAGATACCATGCAGCAGGAGCGAATACCCATTGCAGGACTATCAGGGTTTATCAAGAAAAAAATGCAGAACTAGTATTTCATCTTAAGATAAAGAATACCACCCCATTCTTTAAAAACTTGTCCCCATGCGTCCATGGCCCAACTGGCGGGGATTAAAGAACTTAATTTAAAAATCCGTGCTGATGGGTATACGGTTAATGCACAAGGGTAGGGCCTAATGGCAATTCCCGCTTTTTCAAATACTTGCATGGCTCTGGGCATGTGGAATGCCGACGTAATTAAGACAGATTTTTGCGCATCGATATTTTTAGAGGTCAATATTTTTTTAGCAAACTCTGCATTTTCAATGGTGTTTTTGGATTGATTCTCAATCCATATATCTTCTTGAGGTATTCCCAAGTCCATGAGGTTTTGTGCAATAAAATCTGCCTCTTTGAAAAGCTCATATTCTGTTAGTCCATTTTGACCTCCGCAGGCTAAAATCTTTTTGATATACCCTTTCTTATACAGAAGTGCTGTTTGAATGAATCGATCGGAGGATTGATTGAAATAGGTTGAATTGGTGGTTTTGTCGTAGTTGCTCATTCCTCCCAATACAATTCCAACGTCATATGCTTCTCCCTCTTTCATGGGAAGCGGTGTACTATGCATTTGAAGTTGAATGTTTTTGATAAGCCAGGGATTAGAAAAAAACAGAAAAAAAGCTAAAGTAAAAACAGCTATTTTTTTTCTTTTAGCATGATCCCGGACCAATACAACAGCAAATAGCAAAACGATAAACCAGAAAAACGGATTCAAGAGATAGCTAACCAACTTGCCCAATACAAACATGGATTTAAGAGCTTAATTTAGTTGTCGGTTATTTTTTGATAATCTTTTGAACGTTTTGGTACTTCCGATCATTGCTGGTGATTGTTAAGATATAAGTACCAGCTGACAATCGTGAAAGATCCACTTGTCCATTATCGTACCCTGTTTCTTTGTTGTATACAACCGCCCCCGACATATTACTTACCTGAATATTTAATCGTTTGATGGTATACATGTCGCCCACCAAATAGTTTACGTTGTTCTGAGTGAGTGTTGGGTATACCTTTTGAATGAATTTGGTGTTGTTACGAATGGGGTTTGAAATTGAAGTTGCAATTGAAATGGGACTTCCAAGCTGAGTTATAAACATACCATTACCATGTGTTCCAATAACCATGGTATTGTCTACCCAGCGATGGGCAATGGAATTTACGATGGCATTGTTGATTGCGGATGCAGGAGTTCCTGCAGTTGCTGTTTCTCTTTCCCAAACTGTGTTTGCTCCATTGATTGAGTTTGTGCTAAACAATCCAATGGTTGTTCCAACATAATACTCCACTCCTGTTGTTTTGGCAATAATTTCACAAGAACGAATTGAAGGTATCGTTAGGTTTCCTTCTATAACCTGCCAGGTTGGTTGAGGTGCTGTTGCATTTCCAGTCCAGAATATGCTGGGCGTGTCGTAGTTTGAAACCACAACCATAACGGTATCTTGATTTCTCGGATTTACTGCAATATCTTTTACTACAACACCCTCAAAAAATGTTCCTCTGTTGATAGAAGCTTGCATTTGATTGGGTGTAATATCAACGGGGGTAGTGGTAGGGGAGCCGAATTGAGGATCTTTTAATCGGTATACTTTTCCTTGTGAACTTCCAATGAATAGATGATTATTAGAGCTGTAGGGACCTTTTGTGGTTTCCAAGGCAAATATGCTACCCACTACTGCATTGTGAACACCTTCCATTAATGTCCAGTTAGAAGAAGTAACCCCTGCAGCATTACCGGTTCTGAAAATACTATCCTTTGTAGCGAAATAGAGGAAATCGGTATTATCGGGATCCAAATGGAAATACGTAACAAATTCTCCGTCACCCGTTCCGTTGGGTTTGATTTTAGTAAACGAGCTCAAGGAAACATTTTGAGTTTTCATTTTATAAATGTTTCCATTTTGAGCAGCGCAAATTAAGTATTGAACCCCTTGTCCGTCTTTTTTAGTTAGTCCAACCTGACCTCCATCTCCACCAAGTAAAATGAAGTGATCATTTGCATCTGGCAGTAAGGATGAAAAGATAGCGCCACTTCTATCTTTAAAAGTAGTGGCATTGTCTTGAGATCCGCCAAATACATTTTGGGATCCTGGTGTAGGGTCAATGCCTACATGGTAGTATTGTATTGTTTGATATTGTGAATTTGACAAATCCCAAACCACTGTTGGCACAGTTACATCGTTAATCCTTCCGATACCCCCGTCTGAGCCAATTAAAACTTTATTTTGATTGGATGGATCAAATGAAAATGCGTGTTGATCCGCATGAGTCGCACCCTCATCATCATCGTAAGTATCTGAGCTTATTCCTCCTATAAATGTTACGTTATCTTTCGTGGCAAATCCGTCTGTTGATTTAAATAGGTTTACGCCTCCGGCTAAAACCAAATTAGGATTGGTAGGGTGAACAGCTATAAGCATATTGTATCCACCTTGCAGCTCCATGTACTTATCTGAGGTTCCACTGCTGGTTGTTCTTTTTGCTACCAAATTTTCGCCCAAGCTATTCCATGTGTACGATGTACCTGAAATGGTACACTTATACAAATCAGCTTCTGATTGATTGTTGGCTGCGGACAATGCATTTTCAACCATCACATAGAGGATGTTTTGATTGGAAGGAGAAAGTGCAAGAACTATTCTTCCCCATCCCCCCGAATAGTCGCCCGATTGAACAGTATTGTCATATGCTCTCCATCCTGCAACGGAATCAATGCCGTCTTTTATGCCTCCAGCAATGCGTGTAAATGAACCAGGGTTTCCAGTTGCTGAGGTAAAAACACCTGCAAGGCTTCTGTCGGCATTTCTTCCGCTCATGGCAATGAACATCCTGCTGCCGTCATTTCGAATCACAATATCACCAATTCCGCCAACGGATGACGCTGGAACGGAACTTGAAAATACTTCTGACCAGCTGGCGCCCTCGTCGCTGGAACGCATGATTCTTCTGTGCGCAGATGCATACAGATCTCCAGTTATGGGGTGTATTGCCAGTTTATGAACGAAACTCCATTCGGATGAAAACGAAGTGTAATTGGTCACGTTTGTAGAACCCAGTTTTAACCACGTCACTCCATTATCCGTTGATTTTAAAATTCCACCTCCATAAACAAAGCCTGCGGGATAACTTTGTGAAGACCCAATAGGCTCTCCTGTTCCTGCATACCAGGTATTTTCTTTTCCTGTTCTAGGGTCTTGAACAATACAGGATATATTTCTAATTTCATTTGGAGGATTTACGAATGTCCATGTAACACCTCCATCAGCACTTCTGAACAATCCTCCTGATACCCCGCCTGCAATGATTACTCGATTAAGAACATTATTAACTGTTGTTCCAAACCTCAGGTCGTGAACAATGGCTCTGGTTCTTCCTCCATTTTGAGAGGGCCCTGAAACACTGTAGTTGTTGTTGATGGTTGGACCGTTGAAATTGAATATGCTTGATTGTTTAACGGGAAGCGACTTCAAAAGCGCTATCTCTTTTTCTCTGATGTCTTCCGGAATTTTACCTGTTTTTGGATTTCGGGTGATTAGCCACTCGTATTCGGCTCTTCTTCTCGCATTTTCAGACTCGAAGGCATCTTCCTCATTTTCATTATCCAATACAGTAATCTTTTTGGTTAACGAGTTGGTTGATTGCTGGCCTGAAAAATAAAAAGCAAGACCAGCGGTCCCTACTATCATCAAGGTAAAAAAAGTCTTTTTTGCACTCATAGTCGTATAATATCGATTCTAGCAAATTAACCAATTTTGAGCCTTCTGGTTCACTTTTTTCTGTCATAATCATTTGACCGAAAATGGGGCAGAAGTTTAATCCTATCTTTGCCCACCTTTCTGTGGGCATGAACCTGAAGTTTCTATTGGATCAATACGCTCTGTCCCCCCGCATTTCTGAGATTGCGGAAGCATCCTTATTGCCTGCTCCTCAAAAAATCATTCTTTCCAAATTAGCAGGCTCTTTTTCCGCTTTCCTTTTTTCGGTTCTTTATCAGCGACCAGAATGGGTGGAAAAGAATATGGTTATCATTTTAGAAGATGCTGAATCGGCCGCCTATTTTCATAATGATATTGATCAATTGATACAGCCGATTGATCTCTTCTACTTTCCTTCTTCATTTAAATCGGATAAAAATTTTAGGGAGCAAAGCAGCAGCCATATTATGCTTCGTACAGAAGCTCTGAATCGATGGGTTGCCTCTGGGAACAGGAAAATCTTAGTCACCTATCCTGAAGCATTGCTTGAAAAGGTAGCTACAAAAGAAACGCTCCAGGCCCATTCCATTCAGATCAAGGTTAATGATAAACTGCACGTAGATGCTCTGCTGGAGAAATTTGTTCAGTATGGATTTGAGCGGACTGATTTTGTTTTTGAACCGGGCCAATTTGCCATGCGGGGAGGGATCTTGGATATTTACTCCTACGGGAATGAAAAACCATATCGGATTGAGCTTTTTGGCGACGAAGTAGATTCTATACGCATTTTTGATCCGGAAACTCAATTAAGTGAAAGGAAACTCATTCAAGTTAATATCATCCCGGATGCAAGTCAACCCGAAAACGCATCAGCCAAAGTGGATCTTCTGGACATATTGCCTGCCAACACTTTATTCCTTGTTTCTTCTTATCAATTTATAATCGATCGACTTAAAGATGTGTACGAGAATCTTGAACTTTTTTTTAATCATGAGAAAAATATTCAGGATGTCGGCTTAGACGATGTTTCAAAGCATCCAATAGGGAAAGAGGATTTTTCAAATCCGGATTTTTTTGTTGAAAAAATCAATCTTCGAACCATACTGGAAATTGGAGATGCATCAGCATCTTTTGATCAGACAAAAGAATTCCCTTTTCAAATTCAACCCCAACCTGTTTTCAATCGAAAGTTTGATCTCTTGATTCAGGATCTCAAAGCTCATGAACGTGCTAAGCACACCGTTTATATTTTTGCAGAGAACCCCAAGCAGCTTGAACGACTCTATTCCATTTTCGCGGATTTAAAGGCAGAAATTCAATTTGTACCAATTCCACATGCATTGCATCAAGGCTTTGTGGATTTAGATATGGGCGTTGTGGTCTATACCGATCATCAAATTTTTCAGCGCTACCACAAGTATAAAATAAAGCAAGCGTATAGTAAGAGTAAGGCCATTACATTGCGCGCACTCAAAGAGTTACAGCCAGGAGATTACGTGGTGCATGTTGACCATGGCGTTGGTGTATTCAGTGGATTGCAAAAAGTGCAGGTGGGATCGCAAACGCAAGAGGCTGTTCGTATCATCTACCGAGATAACGACATCTTGTATGTAAACATCAGCTCACTTCATAAAATTTCAAAATACACAGGTAAAGAGGGCCATGTTCCTAAAGTAAATAAACTGGGTAGTGATGTTTGGGTAAAACTGAAAGAAAAAACGAAGGGCAGAGTTAAAGAACTCGCTTTCGACTTGATTAAACTTTACGCAGAGCGAAAAGCTCAACAAGGATTTACACACAGTCCGGATAATTATTTGCAAACCGAGTTGGAAGCTTCGTTTATGTACGAAGACACGCCCGATCAAGCTAAAGCAGTTGCCGATGTAAAAAAAGACATGGAAACTGCGAGCCCAATGGACCGACTGGTTTGTGGAGATGTTGGTTTTGGGAAGACTGAGGTTGCAATTCGAGCGGCTTTCAAAACATGCATCGATGGAAAACAGGCTGCTGTTTTGGTGCCCACCACAATTCTAGCGCATCAACACTTTAAAACGTTTAGTGAACGGTTAAAGGATTTTCCAGTAACCGTTGATTTCATCAATCGGTTTAAATCTGCAAAAGAAAAGAAAGAAACGCTGGCAAAAGTGAAGGAAGGTAAAATTGATATCATTGTGGGTACCCATGCGCTGTTGAGCAAAGACATTGAATTCAAAAATTTAGGTTTATTGGTGATTGACGAGGAGCAAAAATTTGGTGTTGCACACAAGGAGAAAATAAAGACTTTAAAATCAAATGTTGACTGTTTGACCCTTACAGCTACACCGATACCTCGAACGCTTCAGTTTAGTTTAATGGGTGCCAGAGATTTAAGTATAATCAACACCCCCCCGCCAAACCGACAGCCTATACAAACTGAAGTAAGTGTATTTGATGAAGATCTAATTCGGGATGCTGTATATTTTGAAGTGGAGCGGGGCGGACAAGTTTTCTTCATTCACAATCGAATCAACGGGCTTCCTGAAATGGCCGAAATGATCCGTAAGCTTTGTCCCGATTTAAGCATTGGCTTTGCCCATGGTCAATTGGAAGGCCATGTTTTGGAAGAACGCATTTTCAGTTTCATTCAAAAAGAATACGATGTGTTGGTATGCACCAATATTGTTGAAAGTGGGGTGGATATACCCAATGTAAATACCATCATCATCAACAACGCACATCAATTTGGACTGAGTGATTTGCATCAACTTAGAGGCAGAGTGGGACGAAGCAACCGGAAGGCATTTTGTTATTTATTGGCGCCCCCGTTGAGCACCTTGCCCGCTGATTCACGCAAGCGACTTCAAACGCTCGAGCAGCATGCAGAACTGGGAAGTGGGTTTCAAATTGCCATGCGCGATTTGGATATCAGAGGTGCCGGAAACATGTTGGGTGGTGAGCAAAGCGGCTTTATGATTGAAATTGGATTTGAGATGTACCAAAAAATTTTAGACGAAGCCATTCGAGAGCTCAAACGCAGTTCCTTCCGGGAAGTGTTTAAAGAAGAGATCAGTAAACAAGATGATTTTGTTTACGATTGTACGATCGACACAGATTTGGAGATACTGATTCCTGATGATTATGTTTCGCAAATTGCCGAACGTTTGGTTTTGTATACGCGACTCGACAATTGTAAAAATGACGATGAGTTGAACGCCTTGCATAACGA
The DNA here is from genome assembly GCA_032110825.1 of Chitinophagaceae bacterium. Lineage (GTDB taxonomy): Bacteria > Bacteroidota > Bacteroidia > Chitinophagales > Chitinophagaceae > Pollutibacter. The sequence goes on from JAULVY010000082.1 coordinate 10,859, forward strand.
AATGAAAGATCGTTTTGGTCCAATTCCTGATTGCGTAGAAGATCTTTTTATAACGGTACGGTGCAGAAAAATGGCTGTAGAGCTTGGGTTTGAGCGAATGACGCTCAAACAAGAAGTGCTTAAGTGCTATTTTGTAAACAATCCCGATTCACCTTATTTTCAATCAGAAACCTTCCATGCTATCTTGCAGCACTTGCAGAACAATACAAATAAAAGTCACCTTAAACAACTGGGTAAAAACTTCATGCTGATAACGGACGATATCATCAGCATGAAGCATCTTGAAGAGTGGCTTGGGCAGGTCTTAAAGACCGTTCACGAAAAAAAGGAGTTATAACTCTCTAATCCAAATATTTCTAAAACTCACAAGATCGCCATGGTCTTGCAGCATTATCGGTTCTTTCAGGCTATGGGGTTTGTATTCTGAAATACCAATATATTCTGTTGCTCCCCAAATGGTTGCATTGTTTTGAATCAAAACTCCGTTGTGAATAACAGTGATTCTGGCTTGTGATTGCACACGTCCATCTGGAGTGAACCGCGGTGCCGTAAATATAACGTCATAGGTCTGCCATTGTCCGGGCTCCCTTGATGCGTTTGCTACGGGCGCCAATTGCTTGTAAATACTACCGGCTTGGCCGTTTGTGTAGGTTTTGTTGTTGTAGCTATCCAAAACCTGTAGTTCGTATTTGCCCATGAGAAAAATACCACTGTTTCCTCTTCCCTGACCTTCTCCTTTAACTTCAGCAGGGGTTCTCCATTCAATATGCAGCTGGCAATCTCCAAATCCTTGTTTGGTCATAATAGGCCCTGTTCTTGGGCCCACTGTCATAGCGCCATCTGAAAGAGTCCAATTAACATCTTTACCACGTGCACCAGTCCATGCTGAAAAATCTTTTCCATTAAACAAGACTATTGCATCCGAGGGAGCATCCAATGAGGTAGCGCCGGGTTTAACCACGGGGGGCACAGGATTCCAAATTTCAGTTAGCGTAGGATCTCCTTTTCTACCTTGTGAGAAGGCGAGTGCAGAAATCAT
>JAULVY010000083.1:0-6930 GCA_032110825.1 Chitinophagaceae bacterium
AAAAGATTGTGATGCATAAAATCTGCTTTCACAATTTTCTTATACACATTCCAACTTTGGTCAAAGAGGGCTTGTTGTTGAGATAAAGTGTCGATAGTCTTAAGCATGAAAATGTATCAAGGATAATAAATCCACTTCTTTGTACACAAAACTGGTGTATCGAGCAGGGTCGATACGCAGGTAAATATTTTTTATAGATTTTTCATGAATAAGATCATCGCATACAAAAGGAGAAAAGCCTGCTTGCTCTGCCCGAGAGATCCATTCTTCTCCCCGTTCTAATTTCTCAAATCGCGCTTCATCAACATGAGCAATAGGATCAAAAAAGTCATTGCCAAAAAATGTCTTCAATGATCGCTTCTCTTCTTCCTGAAGAGGAAGGGTATTGGTATAGTCGTATAGTGCATAAAAATGCTCTATAGCCCTACCCGCTCTTAAATTAAAATCATCTGTAAACGTTGAAACATTGGGCTCTATCAGTGTCATCAGATCAGGAGAAAGCCTTTTGCAATTCGAAAAAAGAGTATTTCGTTCTTCTGCATGTTGCACATGGTGCAAAGTCAATGACGAATTGATGTATGTAAAATCACGATCTTGAGGCAATCTGTTCAAGATCTCGTTAAAATCGATTTTTTCAACTGCGCTTTGAATGAGGTGAAAATCAAATGCAAAATTCAACTTCGTTTTTTCACTATCCAATACTTGCGCTGAATGTCCTAGTGCTTCTTGCATGATATCGACTCCGATAAGGGTCACTTTAGCAATCGAAGGAACTTCATGTAGCAACTTCAACAATCGAAGGATTTGTACAGACCTTCCAATTCCCAAATCGATGATGCATAAATGGCTGCAATTCTTTACCTCTCTTATCAAACACGCATGGGCCAGATTCTGACTTTCCACTACCAATGGAAAGTGATTTGCTAAAATATCAAAGAGTTTAATTTGCGGAATTTCAAAATCCTTCAGGTAGGTATTCTGCACAGGCGCAGCTGAATCTTGATTATCGCGAAACTGGAGTGCATATTCCAATTGATCCAACAGCTGTTTATCTGCTGAACCTATTTTTTGATTTAAACGATTCAATGCACGCTGAATAACTTCAATTGATTTAAAATGCAAAGAAGGAGTTGAACTCAATTTTATTAATTAAAGATGTTAAGGTAGTGTAACCGTTGCAATGATGCGAAGTGGAGCACCACTTCTAAGGTTGAACTGTCGTAGGCATAGGAAAGATCGATCCAGGAAATTTTATTCAGTTCGATCTTATTCTCATTGTTGCTATTGCATCCCAGCAGCCAAAAAGCCAGGATCAAAAAAGTTGAGTATTTCATGCTTTGGGGTTTCAGGGGCCATAAAACTAAGAAATTAACATACCAGGCTGAAAGTATGTCAAATCAATGAATTCACTTTCCAGAGTGCCCTTACTATTTGAAAAACAAAAAAGGCTCTGATTATCAGAACCTTTTTTTGGTAGCCCTAAAGGGATGGAATTCGAACTATTTAATTCAGGATTCGGCCGCCATAATGATTTACTATATCTAGAGTGTAAGCACCTGTGAGAACTAGCGAAGCAGGAAGCCTGATATCAATTGTTCAAAAATATCTTCCATGCATAAATGAGTCAACTCATATTACTAATTGGTCAGATCTACAAATTCATTGATCCCGCTAATTATGAGTGAAACTCTTTTTTGTTCTGCCCAATCCAGGTGAACGCTTATCCATTCGTATAAATAATGATTTCCTAATAATTCCTGAAAGTGCTTCTTTATGTATTCTTTTACATTTTGAGGAGCTGCTTCTAATTCGTTCCAGATTGCATTTCTGCTGTTCAGAATATAAACTATATCCTCAAAATCACTGCTTGTCCTTCCTTCATTCTTTCCTCTGTTTTTGAATGCCTCTAATTTACAGGCCAGAAAATGAACAGCATCAAATATTTTAACTTCTATTGATTCATCAATTTTATGTGTTACTGCATTCTTTACTCCATCTGAATACCAAGAGTTAGTGAATCCTAAAATGTCTGGCGAAGTTGGCATTATATCTACAATTACTCCTCTAACAATATATCTGCATACTATTTTTGAAGTCATGTCATTTGTAAAACCTTTCTTCCGAAGTCTTTCCTCTATCTCTGCATATTCACGATAAGCTGTAATTTCTACAACAATATCAACATCGTCAGTTACTCTTGAATCAGAAACAATCCGATCCTTATACAATGAAACAGTGGCACCGCCAACAAATACAACTTGCGAGGCCAATTCCTCTAAGGCTGAGTAAACAACCTTAATTCGGGTAATATTATGATGATCACTCACAGGATTTCATTTTTTAATACTTCAAGGGCAACAGATAGCTCTCGTGTTTTACCAACTCTAATGATATCAATTGCTGCCAACAGTAGATGCAACTTTTCATCTTCTTTTACAGCTTTGGGAACGGTTTTATATAATGGGAAAATGGCCATGCCTCTAAGTGATCCATTTTCATCAGGCCAAACAAAATGTTCATCAGATTGAAATTTCTCACTAAAAAGGCCATACGAGTGTGCAGTTGGAATTCCAGTCACCAATGTTCCTGGCTGTTGGGGAAATACATAATGCAAACCATGTTCAATAAATTCCATAAGAGACTGCCTGAATATCCTTTTTCTGCTTTCATCGATCAATCCAGCCAAAAAGCTTCTATTTAGTGATTCTGATACCTCCGAAAGGCTCATAAAAAGAACTGATGACAGATCTCTGTATTTCCACTCTTTATTGATTGTCAATATTTTAAGAAGAATAACAATATCCTGAGATCGCATTCCATTATGTGCTTTCATAATACAAATATAGCTCTTGTTCTCTGTTCGCAAACAAAGAACATAAATTAATTTAATTAGGCGTGTATTCTAAGTTAATTAATTAAACCTCCCCTACACCAAATAATCATCCTTTAAGATCCCATTAAATAACCGTTACCCTACCTATAAAACAAAAAACTCCTCCGAAATATTCTACCTCAAAAATTAGTTGTTGGAATCTATAGGGGATAATCTTCCGAGTGAGATCATCAATGAGAAAAGCATTCTCACACAAAATCCAGAAGACTCTCTGGTGATTGAATCCAAAAAAGGAAAAGAATCCATAAGAAAAAAGAGTTGGTATTTCCTTTGAACCTATACGTCAATACTTGTACGGAATCAGTGAATGAAATCTGAAATAAAAATCCCCGGCATTTGCCAGGGATTTTCAGTAGCCCGTAGGGGAATCGAACCCCTCATTCCTCCGTGAAAGGGAGGCGTCTTAACCGATTGACCAACGGGCCTCGCTTTTAAGGAGTGCAAAGATAAGTTCTTGAGCAATTGTGGCAAAAAAAATCAGATAGTTCTTACATTTGCAGCTCTTTTAAAAGACACAAAAGCAATCAACCATGAGTACAGTTAAAGTCGCCATCAACGGATTTGGTAGGATCGGACGCCTCGTTTACCGTCAGATCTTCAACATGCAGGGAATTGACATCGTTGCCATCAACGACCTAACCAGTCCCACCGTGCTGGCACACCTCCTCAAATACGATACCGCTCAAGGACGATTCGACGCTGATGTAAAAGCTACCGACAACTCCATCACCGTTAACGGCCATGAAGTAAAAATATACGCCCAAAAAGACCCCGCTCAAATTCCTTGGGGTTCACACAATGTGGATGTGGTTTTGGAATGTACCGGATTCTTCACCGATAAAGACAAGGCATCCGCTCACCTCACCGCAGGAGCAAAAAAAGTGGTTATCTCCGCTCCCGCTACTGGTGATCTCAAAACCATCGTTTTCAATACCAACCACGAAATTCTCGACGGTTCTGAAACCATCATCAGCTGCGCTTCCTGCACCACCAACTGCCTTGCCCCCATGGCCAAGGTATTGGAAGATAAATATGGTATTGTTGCCGGTCTCATGACCACCGTTCACGCTTATACCAACGATCAAAATACACAAGATGCTCCTCACCCGAAAGGCGACCTCAGAAGAGCAAGAGCAGCTGCACAAAATATCGTTCCCAACAGCACCGGAGCTGCAAAAGCAATCGGACTTGTTCTTCCTTCCCTCAAAGGAAAACTCGACGGTACCGCTCAGCGTGTACCCACCCTTACTGGTTCATTAACGGAACTGACTGTTGTATTGGCTAAAAAAACAACCGTTGAGGAAATCAATGCTTCCATGAAAGCCGCTGCCAATGAAAGCTATGGCTACACTGAAGATGAAATTGTTTCCGGTGATGTAATCGGCATGAGCTTCGGTTCATTGTTCGATGCTACCCAAACAAAAGTATTGACCGTAGGCGATCAACAATTGGTGAAAACAGTTAGCTGGTACGACAACGAAATGAGCTACGTGAGTCAGCTTGTTCGCACCGTTCACTACTTTGCCCAACTGATCAAGAAATAATATTCTTTCCATCGAAACCCGGCAGAAATCCTGCCGGGTTTGTTTTTTAAACACCATAACCATGATTCATTTTTCAGATTTCAATTTCGGCGGAAAAAAAGCATTGATCCGTGTCGACTTCAACGTTCCTCTCAACGATAAATTTGAAGTGACCGACGATACGCGCATGCGGGCTGCCCTTCCGACTATTTTTAAAATCTTAAAAGATGGTGGATCCGTCATTCTAATGAGTCACTTGGGCAGACCCAAAGAGGGACCCACTCCAAAATATTCCCTCTCCCACTTGGTTCCCCATTTGCAATCACTATTAGGAACCAACTACCCCTTGAAATTTGCATCCGATTGCATTGGGGATGCTGCAAAACAAGCATCTGCTAATTTAAAAAATGGAGAGGTGCTCCTTGTCGAAAATCTTCGCTTTCATAAAGAAGAAGAAAAAGGCGATGCCAATTTTGCTGAACAGCTGAGTCGGTTGGGAGATATCTATGTTAACGATGCATTTGGAACAGCGCACCGTGCGCATGCATCGACAGCCATCATAGCAGAATTCTTCGACGATGATAAAAAACTATTCGGACTGTTGATGGAAGGCGAAGTTTCCTCTGCAGAAAAAGTACTGAAGCAATCTGAAAAACCATTTACAGCTATCATCGGCGGCGCCAAGGTTTCGGATAAAATTCTGATCATCGAAAATCTACTGAATAAGGCAACCGACATCATCATCGGTGGTGGTATGGCGTATACATTCTGGAAAGCTCAGGGAAAAGAAATTGGAAATTCTTTATGCGAAGAAGATCGTCTTCCCCTTGCACTTGAAATACTGGAAAAAGCAAAAGCAAAAGGAGTAAACATCCATTTGCCTATGGATAGTACCATCGCAGATAAATTTACAGCCGATGCTCAAACCACCAACTGCGAAAGCTTTGGCATCCCTTCGGGATGGATGGGCTTGGATATTGGTATAAAAGCCAGAGCAGATTTCAGAGAAGTGATTCTTCGTAGTAAAACCATCCTCTGGAACGGACCCATGGGCGTTTTTGAAATGGAAAAATTTCAAGCAGGTACCAAGGCCATTGCCGAAGCTGTTGCAGAAGCAACCCAAAAAGGAGCATTTTCATTGGTAGGTGGTGGCGACAGTGTTGCAGCCGTAAACCAATTTGGATTCAACGATAAAGTAAGCTATGTATCCACCGGAGGCGGGGCTATGCTCGAATTTTTTGAAGGAAAGCAACTTCCAGGCATCGCTGCTATCAAAAAATAACCATTTATCACTATTTACATGCAATAGCCCCCAAGGTTAACAAAAGCTTTGGGGCTTTTCGTATACCTTTGCAGATTATAATCTAATCAAAATGAATACACGTAACATTGTTCTGATCTCGATTCTAGCACTGATTCTTCTTTTGGGAGGATGCGGATGCGGCGGATACAATAACCTCGTTCAAAAAGACCAAAACGTAAAAGCCAAATGGGCCAACGTTGAAAGTGATTACCAAAGACGTTCTGATCTTGTTCCCAATTTGGTGAATACCGTTAAAGGTGCAGCCAATTTTGAGCAAGAAACACTAACACAAGTGATCAATGCCCGCTCCAAGGCTACACAAACAACAGTGAGTGCAACCGATTTGAGTCCAGAGAAATTGGCTCAATTCCAAAAAGCTCAAGGTGAGCTGAGCGGAGCAATCGGCCGCTTGTTGGTCAGCGTAGAACGCTATCCTGAATTGAAGGCAACTCAGGCGTTCCGCGATCTTCAAGCACAATTGGAAGGAACCGAGAACAGAATCAAAGTATCTCGAAATGATTTCAATACTGCCGTTCAAGAATACAATACATCCGTGAAGAAATTCCCGATGGTACTGTTTGCGGGACTGTTTGGATTCAGCGAAAAAGGATTTTTCACTGCAGAAGCTGGAGCTGAAAAAGCACCCACTGTTGATTTCAATAAATAACTGTGGGACTGTTCCCCCCTTTCCTGAAAAAGAAAAAAAGCTTTTTCTCTCCTGAAGAGGAAGAGAGCATTGTGAATGCCATTCGCCTTGCTGAAAAAAAAACAAGCGGCGAAATCAGACTCTTCATTGAAACTCATTGCAAATTCCTTGACCCGATTGATCGGGCCAAGGAATTGTTTTTGGAATTGGAAATGTTCAAAACCAAAGACCGCAATGGCGTTCTCTTGTATTTTGCCATGAAAGACAAACAAGTTGCCATTTGGGGAGATGAAGGTATTCATCAAAAATTAGGGCAAGCATTCTGGAATGCAGAAATCAATACCATCTTGACTGAATTTAAGAAAAAGCATTTCGTAGAGGGAATCTGTCACATGATCCAAGATGTAGGCAACGCACTTCAATCGAATTTTCCATTTGAAAAAGGGGACAACAATGAATTATCAGATGAAATTCTTTTTGGCAAATGATCAAAAAAATTCTTTCGATATCATTCTTGCTTATCCTATCGGGACTTCATTTGTTTGCACAGATTGAAAAAGAACTT
>JAULVY010000084.1:0-3404 GCA_032110825.1 Chitinophagaceae bacterium
GAATTATATAAACAGCCTTATATCAAAAAAACCAACCATACTCGCCATCAACTATTCCAACCCTTGGGTGATTGATGAGATTTACAATGCACAATCCCAAAAAAATATCAAAGCTGTTATAGCAACGTTTGGATCTACTTCCGAAGCAGTATTGGATATTATCACGGGGAAATTCAAGCCGACCGGTAAAATGCCTTTTACAACACCTATCTCCGAAGCAGAAGCACAAAAGCAATTGTCGGATGTACCAGGATATCTCAAAGGCAAATCATACGGATTGTTTTGGTACGATGAAGGCTTGACCTATTAATAAACTAGTCGCGAAAAAATTCCCCATGAAACCCATACACAATGGGTTCTGGAACGGATGCACGTGCAACCTCTTGCAGCGAACTTGCATCCAATATCAGTAAAAATGAATTTTCATTTTTTGAATCCAATACAATAGAAAGCAAAACACCCTGTTCATCATTTTTGCTTTCGGGAGATGGAATAAAACAGGGCTCACCAGGATAACATCCATCTTCGAACCAATAACGTGAATCACCATTCTTGGTATTGATTTTTACAATGCTATTGTAGAATCCGGTTTTATGTTCTGGGTGTAAACTTACGCCGTAGGTAAACCCATACTCCCCATTTGTATTGAAGCGATCGTAGTCAATTCTGGGTAATTCTATGCATGCATTAGAAACCGTAGTTTTTTCAACAATACGTTTAGTTTTTAGATTCATTCTGTATCTCCTTAACATTCCCTCGGGAATAGCTAAATCTGATTTTTCCAATTCATGCAAATAATATTTACTGACAATCGAAGCATCATCATAAGCATTGATATCCATAACCAACTCATCGCCCTCTTCCCATGCGTTGATATGATGAAAACTAAAAAATGCCTCCGTCTCAAAAACAGTTTTCAATTTACCGGTTGCTTTTTCAATAACCCAGATTTTGGCACCCTCATCAGGTAACCAGTTGTGGTTTTCGATATACGGTTTTTTCCAAAATAAAAGGTGAATAGGCACAACAACCAATGGGCCTGCAGCGATGATAAAATAATTTTTACTCATCCCAAATCCATGTAAATATGCAGGCTTTGCAACGGGGATACTAGATAAATATTTTCCTTTATTTACCATGTCATAGATGCGATAGTGGCTTTGCATTCCAAATTTCACAACAAGATTATAGGCATGATCGTGTTCAAAATGAGGATGTGCAGTTGTTTTATATGCCATCGCACCCGGATTGATCTCATCAACACCAATTCGTTCCAAAGTTTTAGGATCAAATTCAACCTGCATAGGTGTTTCTCCCAATGCCATATATCGCTTACCAATTTTAGCAACATGGATTTTAGGATTGTCTGTCATGTTCGGTAAACTTGGAAAAACATAAGACTGAACTTTCTTGAAAATGGACTTACAAGGATCTGTAGCAAATTCAGAAAAACTCAATTTACCTTCTTCGGATGCAGATCGATAAGACTCGCATGCGATATACTTGGATATATAATCTACTTGCCCATTTACTATATTGAAACTATGAAGTGCCCCCATTGCATCAAACCAATGATTGACAGGCTTGCCATTGATCTGAAACATACCTGGTCCGTTCCGAATGTAATTGCCTTCCAACCATTCCGGAATTTTCCCTTGAACTGGAATATTTTTCATCGCATACTCACGCTGATTGGTATGAATTCCAAATTGAAAAAAGGAGTTACTCATATTGCGCTTTTAAACTCCTCGATTTGTTGAGTCATCCATTCAGGTTTCATAATTACCATTTCAGAAGGATCTATTGTATTTGCAGCAATTTTTCCGGATGCCATAACAGCAGGAACACCAGCACCTGGATGCACTCCTGCTCCCACAAAATAAAGACGATCAAAAAATCCCGACTTTACCTGAGGTCGGAAATACCCCGACTGCATCATGGATGGCTTTATTGAAAATGCAGCGCCCAAATGACTATTTAAACGATGTTTGAAGTCCAATGGGTTCATACTGTGTTCAGCAATGATATTGGACTTCAAATCAGGTAAGTAATTTTGCTGCAAGAAGCCAAGGACCTTTTGTTTGTATTGATCGATTGTATTTCCCCAGTTGATATTAGCGCTCAAATTAGGAACCAATGATAATACATAAAACGAACCACAACCTTCGGGCGAAATTGTTTTATCAGTTCTGCTCGGCATGTGAACATATAGACCCAAGCGATCACCTGCAATTTTCCGTTTAAATATATCTCGCATGAGTTCTTTGTACGGATTTCCAAGAATTAAGTTGTGGTGCTGCAAGGGAGAGTGCTCATAGCTGACTTTCGTTCCAAAATACATCACAACAAGTGAGTTGCTAAACTCCATCGACTTCATCCATGCTTTTAATGAAAAAGGAACATGGTGAGATGGAATCAATTGCTTGCAGGCCTGAGCCACATCACCATTGCATATAACCTCATCTGCTGCAATAGATGAACCATCCATCAAGCGAACTCCGCAAGCAATTTTATTTTTGATGATGATCTCTCTTACCTCAGTATTGAAATGAATTTTCCCTCCACAATCGAGAAACAGCTGTCCAAGTCCATTTACAATGGCTCCTGTTCCGCCCATTCCGTAATGCACACCCCACTCCTTTTCAAATTGAATGATCAGCCCATAAATTGAAGGTGTATCAAAGGGATTACCTCCAACCAATAACGGATGGAATGAACAGACTTGTCGCATGAAATCGTCTTTCACAAATTGAGATGCATATCCGTACATGCTTCTCCAGGTTCCACTGGAAATTACATGCGGAAATATTTTTGCAAAAGATGAAAATTTATGAAAGCTTTTTTCCGTGAACGGATGAAACCAATTGAATATATCCGTTGTGCCCTTTATAAACTTTCGATACCCTTCCACATCAGAAGGAGAAAACTTTGCAACTTCCGCTTCCGCTTTATTTGAATTGCGCCAATAGTCAAAATGATGCTGTTTATCATTGAATATTCTATAAAATGGATCTATGGGAACCAATTGGATGTAATCCTCTCTTTTTTTGCCTGCTAACTCAAACAACTCATCATATTGATGAGGCGCAGTGATTACGGTAGGTCCCCCATCAAACTTAAACCCATTGATTTCATGTTGATAGGCCCTTCCGCCCCATTTATCTAACTTTTCAAATATGGTAACATCATGCCCTTTTGCTGCGAGCCGAATTGCTGCAGACAATCCTCCAAAACCACTCCCAATAACTACAATTTTCTTTTGTGTTTTCATAATCAGTATTTCATCATGATTTTCTGTACGGAAATTTTATCGATATCGAATGAAGCGTCGTTGTACTTGGGAGCAGAAAATGTATTGTACGCATTATTGGAAACTCCATACCCTTCTTTGGGAATACCCATGA
>JAULVY010000085.1:0-1305 GCA_032110825.1 Chitinophagaceae bacterium
AATCAAAAGCACCCGAAGTTCTCAATACACTAATGGCTACCAGCATGGCAACCAAGTAGGGTATAATTTTAATGGCAATTTCAAAGCCACCCTTTGCGCCTTCAATAAAAGAATCAAATACATTTACTTTCTTATAAATCCCTCCACTCAAGAAAACAAGGAAAATGAAAAGAATCAACCCATTGCTTAATAAGGACGAAAATCCCTCTATCTCGGTTTGATCCAATATTAGTTTAAGGTAAGCAATTAAAAGTCCTATACAGGCTGATATTGCGGCAATCCAACCCAAAATTACCGGTTGAAGTAGATTTATTTTTTGACGAATAGATACGATAACCAATGCGGCGATTGTTGCTGAAAATGTTGCAATCATGCACGGGATAAAAATATCCGTTGGATTGGCTGCAGGAGGAGTAATCGAAGCCCTCATGGCAATGATGCTGATCGGAATAAGTGTTAACCCCGATGCATGCAAAACCAAGAACATGATTTGCGCATTACTTGCTTTTTCTTTATCTGGATTTAATTCCTGCAAGCTTGCCATGGCTTTTATTCCAAAGGGTGTGGCTGCATTGTCTAGCCCTAAAAGATTTGCTGAAAAATTCATCATCATATGGCCATAAGCAGGATGCTTCGGAGGTACTTCTGGAAAAAGGCGACTAAAAAATGGAGCGACCCATCTGGATAAAAGCCGAATGGCGCCTGCTTTCTCTCCAATATTCATAAATCCCAAGAAAAGGGTCATGATACCAATTAATTTAAAGGAAAGCTCTACACTATCTCCTGCCGACTTAAAAATTCCATCGGTTATCGATTTAAATATAAGCGGGTCTCCAGTAATCACCCACTTTATAAAAGCAACGGAAAAAGCAATGATAAAAAAGAAGAACCATATGTAATTCAATGCCATTTCAAGTCAATTTAAAAAGGGGTTGTATGAAAACCTCATGATCCATCCATTCATGCTATCTTTGCCACCTAAAAAAAAGCAGATGGCTTTACAGGCAGGAATTGTTGGACTTCCAAATGTAGGAAAATCGACCCTATTTAATGCATTAAGCAACGCCAAAGCGCAGGCAGCAAATTTCCCTTTTTGCACCATTGAACCCAATGTTGGTGTTATTACAGTTCCCGACGACCGACTCATTGAACTGGAGAAATTGGTTAAGCCGCAAAAAGTAGTCCCCACCACGGTTGAAATTGTTGATATCGCAGGTTTGGTTAAAGGCGCAAGTCAGGGTGAAGGATTGGGCAATCAATTTTTAGGAAATATTCGCAGCACAGATGCCATCATTCATGTTCTAC
>JAULVY010000085.1:1315-9212 GCA_032110825.1 Chitinophagaceae bacterium
AGGAAGTCATTGATACCGAACTGCAATTGAAAGATCTGGATAGTGTAGACAAAAAGCTATCTAAAGTTGAAAAAATGGCCAAAACTGGCGATAGAGAAATTCAACAAAGCATTGAAATACTTAAATCACTTAAAGTTCATTTAGAGCAGGGAAAAAACGCCAGAGGGTTTGTTGCATCCAAAGAAGATAAAGAGAAGTTTATCAACGATATGTTTCTTCTTACCATCAAACCGGTTATTTATGTTTGTAACGTTGATGAAAAGAGTGTGGTAAAAGGAAATCAGTTTACAGAACAAGTAAAAAAAGCCATACAAGACGAAAAAGCTGAAATTTTATTTGTGAGTGCAGCCATTGAAAGTGAAATAGCTGTAATGGAAAGCTTTGATGATCGAAAACTCTTTTTAGAAGATTTAGGACTTTCTGAAAGTGGTGTGGTTCGACTAATAAAATCCACGTATAGATTGTTGAACTTAGCCACTTATTTTACAGCCGGTGTTCAAGAAGTTAGGGCTTGGACGATCACCAAGGGAATGTCAGCCCCTCAGGCTGCTGGTGTCATTCACACCGATTTCGAAAAGGGATTTATTCGTGCAGAGGTTATCAAATACACCGATTTCACAACTCTAGGTTCTGAAAACGCTTGTAAAGAAGCAGGTAAAATGGCCGTTCAAGGAAAAGAATATCTAGTGGAAGATGGAGACATCATGCACTTTCGATTTGCTGTTTAGCATAAAAAAAACCGGAGTACATACTCCGGTTTTTTTATACTCATTTTACAATTTATTGCGGCAACAATACCTGATCAATTTTATGAAACACTCCATTGATTGCATGGCGATCAATAGCTGTTATTTTTGAATACGAAGGATTAGCGAACCCTTTTACTCCTTGTGTTGCATCAAAGGTTAATGGAGGTGCTGTAGCTAATGAAGCAGACAACAAGGAAGGAACCGGTGTTGGAGCACCTGGCAGATTAGCAGCAAATGCTCTAGCCAACAAAAGGTGATATGCAACAATTCCTCTTACCGTAGTTGCAGGCAATAAAGAAAAAGTAGAAGGAGATTGCGGCAACCCTAAAAAGGCGAATAAATTATTAAATGCCTGATTGGTGGGCGCCATTACAGTAAAATTAGCCAGTGGGTTTGCAAGAAAATCTTGAAATCTTGAGCCAGCTGGAACTCCGGCATCTGCAGCAAGAACTGCAGCTACCAAATAGGTCAAGTCAGCATCACGGGCGATGGTATCCAATAACACCCTTGATGGAGGATTTAAAATGGCAGCCATAACGTGAACAGCACCATTTGAAGCTGCTACATCGGCCGAAACAACCGGAATGTTGTTAACCCATGCATTTGAGCCTCTTCGAGAGGGGAAATTGCTGAAGCGAACAAGCGGACTGGTATTAGGAGATGGAAATACAAAAGCAGTTGGCATTTGTACGTTCGGAAAAGTTGTTGGAATATCCGTGGATAGAATTTTCTTACCTGGAATTACATGATACTGAACAATGCTTGCAACTGTAGCGGCTGGAAGCGCAGCAATAACGCCTGCTGAAATACCAGAAAGGGTAAAAGCGGCATCATTGGGTGCAAATACAGTAAACACATTGTTGTTATCAGATAAAGCTGGCAACAAGCCCGCTTTTGTAACTGCAGCTTTTAAAATTGAAAAGCTTGGATTGGTATTTACGATTTCGCCAATTGTACTTCCAGAAACAACTGGAGGAGCCAATGGTACTGCCTCTGGTACATTCTTGTTGCAAGAAGAAATTGCTAGCACAAGTAATGCTCCGTAAATCCATTTTATGTTGAACATATGTTTCATAAATAAGTTTTTTTGTTTCAACGTTTAGGTGACTAGAAAATATTATATCCAAAAGATACATAATACAAACCACCAATAGATGGATTGGCAAGTGCAGTTATGTAATACTGGTTCAACAGGTTATTTGCTCCAAAGCGAACTAAAGAGTTCATCTTAGGCAACTTGTAGCTGATCTGTGCATCCAATACTTTATATGCTGGAACTTCGCCATTGGCTAAATCACTTTGGTAATCAAACTCCGACTGCCAACGGTAAACTACATTAAAACCAATACGCTTGGATTTACCCATTCCGTAGTTTCCAAAAGAAGCATTTCCGCGGTATTTAGGAGCATTGAAATAAGTAATAAACCCGCTTTCAACTTCTCCTAATTCATCCGATGAAATATTCGTACTCAAGTAAAACCCTTTATTGAACTTGTATTCCAATGATGCTCCCCAACCTGTTGTCTTTACTTTGGTAGGTGAATTGATAGGGACTGATAAAATTCTTCTGCGTGATGCATTAAGGATATCAGCTGGATTTGGAGCAGCTGAAGTGGATTGTGCTACTAAAACCCGTGTAATGAAGTCTTGGTAATTACCAATATAACCATATGCATCAATCAACAATCTTGAATTAGCAAGTAATCCTCTGTAACCAACTTCATAAGAAGTAACAGCTTCCGGTTTGAAATCATCAAATGTTTGAACCTTCAATTGTCCAGTACCCAAAGCAGCTACTGAATAAACTGGGTTGTTTTTGAAATTGTAGAAATCTTTGAAAGAAGGAACACCTCCGATCAAGATAGCTCCTCCAGCTTCAAGATCAATATATTGTTGCTGAGTTGAAGGAAAACGATACGCTGTTTGGTAAGAAAATCTTAGGTGATTGTCTTTTGCCAAACGAACTGTTGCGGTTGCTCTAGGAGTAAATCTACCTTTGAAATTGGAGTTTTTATCGTAGCGACCAGAGACTGTAATTTTTACAGCGTCATTGGCAAATCCTTTAGACAATTGCAAATATCCTCCATATTCACTGATCGGAATTTTTCCTGCAGAGTCAGCAAACAATGTACCCTCTGAATTCAACAAAAATTGCCTGAAGTTGCCACCAACAAGGATATCGACTTTTCCTTTAACAAGATCACTGAGGTTGTATTGACCATCAACTGCATACAAGTTGGTGCGGTCTACAAATAAACCACCACCTGCCGAAATTGGTCTAGCACGAACACTATCGTATAGTTTCTGGAATCGAGCAGAACCAGATACCGGTCTTCCGATATCAGCAGCTGATCGAGCCAGGTTATGAGCATTGATTGAGGTTAGGCCATTTAATAAACCTGCTAAATAAGTCTGTCCGTATTCTGTATACCACTGAGGGGACGCTTTCCAAGCTTCATTGAACAGACGAGTTGTAACAGTAGTATTGTAAGATTGTCCAGCATTTTCTTGAGTCGTATAGGCTCGTACGTACCAATTTTTATGCTTGAGTTCCAATTTATATTGACCCATCTTTAAATCCAAAAGGGAATATCGATCACTACCGGTATAAACGGTATTTCCTGTGCCCCAAAAACCTGAAAGAATGGCTTCAATCGAGTTCGTGATTTTGTAATTGAAAGAGGCACCCATTTTGAAGTTGACGGTATTGGGATTGGTTACTTCTCTTTCTGTGTAACCAGTTCGAGAAACGAAATTGGGGGTTCCTGTTTGAGTTCTAATATATGGAGCAAGAAAAGGAGCCTGAGCAGCAATTCCGTTTAAAACCAAGTTTAAATCGATCGATGTTTCGTCGCCATACAAATTCATACCATCGTAATTAGGATCTGTTGAGCGCGTACCATCAATTACTTTACCCAACATTGGGCCTGAACGAAGTACATTCCTATTATCTGCAGCTAACCAGTCTTTAGCCTGAATCAAACCGGCAGTAATTTTATAAGCAAACTTATCAGATACTTTTTTTGCCCAACGCATATCCCAATTGTAATAAGGCGAAGGATCACGGTATTTGCCATCCACATGCATCACACCATTTTTTGCTTGGAATGAGAACCCTTGGTATTTGAATGGATCTTTGGAATTAACCAATAGAGTACCGTTCATGCCACCTGGACCGTAAAGTGCAGAAGATGCACCTTGAAGCAATTCCATGCTTTCTACATCCAACTCACTTAGACCGACAATGCTACCTACGGCAAAATTTAAACCTGGCGCTTGGTTGTCCATTCCATCTACAATTTGTGTAAAACGGGTGTTCCCGCTACCAGCAAAACCTCTCGTTGTAATGGTTTTGAAGGTTAAGCTTGACGCAACCATATCTACACCCTTGAGGTTGTAGGTCATGTCGTAATAGTCAGCTGCAGGCGCATTTCTTAGAGCCTGACTATTGATTCTTTCAATGGAAACAGGAGATTCAAGGATTCGAAGTGGAGTTCTCGTAGCAGAAACAACTACTTCTTCCCCTAAAGTTGAGGAAGCCTGAAGTGTTACCGTTGGAATTTCGCCAGCATTGGCAACAGAAACTTCTGTAATTCCATAACCAATGGAGGAAAATACGAGTGTTACCGGGAATTTCGAAGATGCAGGAAGATTGAGCTTAAAAGCCCCCTTAGCATCCGTGAAGGTCCCAACTGAACTCCCCTTGAGTACTACTGAAACTGAACCAAGAGTTTCTCCTCCTGATCCACTTTTAACTGTACCAGAAATTGATAGATTCTGAGCACAAACGATAGCCGGCAACATTAAAAATAAAAATGCTGCATAGCGAGCTAATCTTTTCATAAGCAATTGTTTTGGTCAAAATTTGAAGCCAAATTAGGTAATGTAAGGCTGA
Organism: Chitinophagaceae bacterium; assembly: GCA_032110825.1. GTDB lineage: Bacteria > Bacteroidota > Bacteroidia > Chitinophagales > Chitinophagaceae > Pollutibacter. The sequence continues at coordinate 5,960 of JAULVY010000085.1, forward strand.
TAAAAAAATCTGTAACAATTTTACCATGTGTAAGTTCAATGATCTGAAAAATTGGCAGTATCACTCCGCATTTTTAATTTAGTGCTATGAATGCATATCAATTTCCAAAGCAGACTGCTTTTTACTCTGGTAAGGTTAGAGATGTCTATACCATTGATAATAAATACCTTGTAATGGTTGCAAGCAACCGAATTTCTGCTTTTGATGTCATTTTACCCAAGCCTATACCTTATAAAGGACAGGTTTTGAATCAAATTGCCGCACGTATGCTAAAGGCTACGTCTGACATATGCCCCAATTGGCTAATCGATGTTCCGGCTCCTCACGTTACTATTGGGCACATGTGCACCCCCTTTAAGATTGAGATGGTTGTTAGAGGGAACCTCGTTGGACACGCCTGGAGAACCTACCAACAAGGCAGAATTCTATGTGGACAAGCCATGCCGGATGGGTTAAAAGAAAACGATTTTTTCCCCAATCCCATAATAACCCCTTCCACCAAAGCTGCGGAAGGTCACGATGAAGATATCTCAGAAGAAGAAATCATTGAAAAAAAACTAGCGACTCCACAACAATGGGATGTTTTAAAATTATATACGTTAAAGTTATTTGAGCGTGGAAAATCGTTAGCATTAAAGCAAGGGTTGATTTTGGCAGATACCAAATATGAATTTGGAATCTTGAATGGAGAAATATGCCTGATGGATGAAATTCATACTCCGGATTCCTCTCGATACTTTTTTGCGGATGGATTTGAAGAACGTCAGTCCAAAGGAGAACGTCAAAAACAGCTTAGCAAGGAATTCGTAAGAGAATGGCTGATGTCTAATGGGTTTATGGGCAAGGAAGGTCAACAGGTACCCGAAATGAATCCAGAATGGATCAAAACAATTTCTGATCGCTATATCGAGCTATACGAAAAACTCTCTGGCGAAAAATTTCATCCTGAAAATTGGACAAATCAAAAAACAGAAGAAAAAGTCAATGAGGCGCTTTCACATTTAACTTATTGATCTTGATCATCATGGCCTAGGCTTTCCATTCGTTGACGTGATTTATTAAAAATATTTCTTCCTTTATCCATTCCTTTGCGCTTTATCTTTTGTTCTTCTTCCGGAAGCTTAATGAAATCAGTGCAATCTTCACTGCAGCACCCATTTAATTTTTCCTTACACGCATCGCATTGAATGAAAAGCAGGTGACAGGAACTGTTTGCGCAATTAACATGCACATCACATGGTTTACCGCATACGTGACAATTTGAAATAATATCTTCTGTAATCCTCTCCCCCAGTCGTTCATCAAAAACAAAATTTTTACCTATGAAGTGATTTTCTAAATCATTCTTTCTAACCTGATTGATGTAATTGATAATTCCACCTTCCAAATGGAATACATTTTCAAAACCATTGTGCAACATCCAGGCACTGGCCTTTTCGCAACGTATTCCCCCCGTACAGTACATAACAATGTTTCTTTTCTTCTGATCTTTTAAAAGTTCAGAAGCCATGGGCAATTGTTCACGAAAAGTATCGCTGGGTATTTCAATTGCACCTTTAAACCGTCCAACTTCATACTCATAATGATTGCGCATATCGATTACCAATGTATCCGGATCTTTTTTCAATTCATTGAACAGTTTTGCATCCACATATTTGCCTTTATTTTCCATTGAGAATTCAGGATCCATGATCCCGTCAGCTACAATTTTAGTTCTAACCTTAATATCCAATACATAAAATGATTTATTATCATCATCAACTGCAAGATTTAAACGAAGATTTTTTAGGTGAGGATGGCTGTAGAGATAAGCTCGGAATTCATCTACCCGATCAGTAGGACAATTGATTTGTGCATTTACTCCTTCCTGCGCAATATATATCCTACCCAAAATACCAAAACCACTTAGGTCTTTATACCATTGATCGCGAAATGATTTGGGATCATCAATTGGAAAATAACAGTAAAAGGAAATTGTTGATCGAGGGGTTTGATCGAGTTGAGCTTTCTCTTTCAGCAGTTTTCTAGAAACTCTGTTGTGTAAGGATGCCATAAAATTGATTTTAATTCCGCACGGAATCCCGATTGCAGGTCGGGCAAAATCCGAAACACTACAAAGGTAAATAAAAGGTCAATAATCCGAAAACAGATTCGATAAACCTCTTATACCAAGTCGTAAACCCTGATTGCTGGGTATACCTTTACCAAATCCCCATACATAATCAAACCGAAATACTTTAAATACATTATCTATTCCCCAAAATACTTCTTGGTAATTTTTTGAATCCAACCACATCATATTGGCTCCTACAACCATACGCAAATTTAGTTTTCGAATGCCGGGAATTTTATTGGTCAACATTCCGTTTAATGCATATTCCCCGTGAGCAAATCCATAAAATCGATCACGATTTGAAAGTGCATAAAATGTTGCCACTTGAAAACTTTCTACATATGGATTTGCTTTCCGTGTTAAGTTTCCAGAAATATGATTGAAGTCGGGCAATGTGACTGCATTGGCATTTGCAAATCCTCCTATACCTAGATTGATTTTAAGCGTACCGGCTAAATTGAAATTGAATTCATCTAAAATCGAAAACCTCCATTTAAAATAGTCCACATCGCTACCCATAAAATCACGTATCCCCTTTACCAACTGCAATTTAAATCGTGGTGATTTTGACGATGTAGTGATCACACGATCTGGAAGTTCAATATTTCGTGTATTGGGTTGAAATACGATTTCAGCTTGAACAGAAAATGCCTGATGTGGATCTATATTGTTGACTGCAATTTCAGTTGGAAAATTTGGACTTACATAAGCTCGTTTGGATTCAGAAATCCATAATTGAGTACTGGGGAGATTTTCAAGTGCCCGCCGATTCTGATAATTAAGTACTACTCCACTTCTCCACCCCTTTCCCCAATTTCTGCTGTACCCCAGTTGGAAGAATTCCGCTTCGTATAATTTCATGTAATTATTTCCTGTAGACAGCGTAGCTACTGTATTCATGATTTGAGGAATGGGATTTGCATTGTTAAACTGGAATATGCGTTTTCCAACTGAGGCGGTAAGATGTTGAATATGCTTTGCTCCAAACCGGTAATCGCTAGAAAGGAAAGAATTTAAATGACCATTCCCAACCCCATACCGTATTACAGGAGTAAATGAAATTCTCTTTTCGTTGTTTAAAGATTTTCGAAATGTTCCAGATGCTTGAAGGGAAAGACCCTCAACGGTATTGTAACTAAT